>JAHJRN010000007.1 GCA_018830865.1 Patescibacteria group bacterium
CGCGGGTTTGGGGGTCTTGTCAATCTTCCTCATCCCTGTTACCCTCTCCGCATTGACTCGTTCCGGATGGACGAGTCGCTTTATTTCCACGGCATAACGCATCTATGGCATCAGCCATTTCACAGGCAATCCGACAGATCTGCGACGAAAAGAATATCGCGTACGAATCCGTGCTCGAGGCGGTGGAAGCCGCGCTCGCGGCAGCGTACCGCAAGGATTTCGGCGCGAAGAACCAGAACGTCAAGGTCGAATTCGATCCGGAGACGTACGAAGGTGATGGCGGGACCGCGGGGATCCGTATCTTTGACGTAAAGAGCATCGTCGCGGACATCGAGCTTCCGGACGACTATTTCGAGCGTTTCGACGCCGCACATACGCCGAAGAAGCGGGACGACGTCCGGCCGTTGCCGGCACCTGCCCCCACACCCACCGCCGAGGGCGACGCCGCCGAGGAAGAGGACGAGTTCTTCTTCAATCCGAAGACCATGATCATGTTGTCCGACGCGCGCGATCTCAAGCCGGACGCGCAGCTGGACGAGGAGATCCGCGTCGAGCTCACGATTCCGGCCGCGTTCGGCCGCATGGCCGCGCAGACCGCGAAGCAGGTCATCATGCAAAAGCTCCGTGAAGCCGAGCGCGACGTCATCTTCAACGACTTCAAGGGACGCGAAGGCGAGCTTATGAACGTGACGGTCCAGCGTCGCGAGGGCCGCATCGTCCTCATCGACCTTGGTCGCGCAACGGGCGTCCTGCTTCCGGAAGACCAGATCGAAGGCGAGCGCTACTATCCGGGCACGCGTCTCAAGGCACTGCTCCGCGAGGTCGTCATGACCCCGAAGGGCCCCGAGATCCAGCTGTCGCGGTCGTCTCCGGGCGTGGTCGCCGCGCTGTTCGCGCAGGAGATCCCGGAGATTCTGTCCGGCGTGGTGGAGATCAAGAACATCGCCCGCGAAGCCGGGTCTCGCACCAAGGTCGCCGTCACGACGACCGATGATGCTATCGATCCCATCGGTTCCTGCATCGGCCAGCGCGGCACTCGCATCCAGACCGTCATCCGCGAGCTCGGCGGTGAGAAGGTGGACGTGGTGATGTGGTCGGCCGACGAGGCGGAATACGTCTCGCACGCGCTCTCGCCGGCCAAGATCCTGGGCGTGGACCTTCGACGCGATGACCATCTCGCGCTCGTGAAGGTGAACCCGGATCAGCTCTCGCTTGCCATCGGCAAGGGCGGGCAGAACGTGCGTCTCGCCGCGAAGCTCACCGGGTGGAAGATCACCATCGCGGAGGAGGGCGGTCGGGTTGCCGCGGATTCCGAAGTCGGGGAGATCCTTCCGGACGAGCCCACGGCCCTCGAGCCGGACGCCGCGGGGGACGTCCCTGAATCTGCCGCCGCCGCCGACGTCAAAGATGCGGTCGCGGTGGCGAAAGGTGAGCCTGTCGAAGGGCAGGACGCTGCATAATTCCACATCGTATGTCATCCTTGTTTACCAGCATCATCGTCCAGCCCATCCTCAACCTGCTCGTCTGGCTGTATGACGTCGTCCCCGGCAACGACCTCGGCGTCGCCATCATTATCCTGACCATCCTCGTGAAGGTCGTGTTGTATCCGCTCACGATGGCCCAGATCAAGCAGCAGCGCGCGCTCCAGGCCATCCAGCCGAAAATCGAGGAAATCCGCAAACGCCTGAAGGACGACAAGGAAGCGCAGGCCAAGGAGCTCATGGACCTGTACCGCGTCGAGAAGGTCAACCCGGCCTCTTCATGCCTGCCACTGCTCATCCAACTCCCGATCTTCATCGGCCTGTATACGGCATTGCGCGACGGCCTCGGGTCGCACGGCCTCGAGTTGCTCTATCCGTATGTCGCGAACCCCGGGACCATCAAGACCCTGATGTTCGGCATCGTGGACCTCGCGAAACCGAATTACGTGCTCGCGGTCCTCGCGGGCGGCGTGCAGTTCTGGCAGTCCTGGCAAATCCTCCGCAAGCCGAGTTCGGCCGCACCGCCTCCGGTTGAGGTCCAAGGAAAGGAAGACGCGAAGGACGAGGGCATGGCCGCGGCGATGAATAAGCAGATGATGTACATGATGCCGATCGTCACCGTGTTCATCGGTATCTCGTTGCCCGGCGGCCTTACGCTCTACTGGCTCGTGATGAGCCTCCTCACGGTGGCGCAACAAGCGTTGTTCCTCCGTCGACCGACCCCACCC
>JAHJRN010000055.1 GCA_018830865.1 Patescibacteria group bacterium
AAAGTTTATGTATAAGTTTGCTCATTTTTTCTCCTCTATTTCTATCCTCCTGACTATTTGTGGTTTAATCTCTACTGTTCTTTTTTCTTCAATTTGTTTGACTATTTCTTTTACATTCTTTACCCCAACAAGGGTTATTGCTTCCCTAATTAACTTTATAGCATGTGGCATATTCTCCCCTGCCATTTTTTGCTTATCAAAGGATTGTATTACTTCTTTTTCATCAACCGTCTCGAAAACAATACTATCAAACAATATATCTTTGAGCCTAAATATATCATTACATTTTACGTTTCCTGGCAATGTAATATACCTAAATTCGTAATACATACCAAGAATAAAATCATTTGTTTGGTAAAAACCAGACAACCCCCTCACTCTTTTAAGGAACACCCTTTTGAACCCAAACTTAGAATCCAATCCTTCAAGACGTGCAATATAAATTATTTGTGCGTTATCATAAAATTTTTTTGGAAGTTTTATAAAACTTTCCCCGACTCTATCTAATTTGGTTGTTGCCATATTTCACTCCAACCCAAGTCTGTAAATCAAGGCTTCCCAACCATCGATTGTTGTTTGGACACCCGTAACAGGGTGCTTTTTATGAAAAATTATTATAACAGGTCTTCCCCCTTTTGTTGGGCTACTCTTAAAACCTGCCCTTATTTGGTCAGTATCCCATAAGTATTTAATCACTTCTTTCCATACTCTTATATCCCATCTAACACTTTTTCTGAGCTCACCCCATGTTGCCCCATTTGGCTTCCCTTGTAATAAATCCAAGACATAGTTCGTTTGCTCTTCCATTGTTTTTGGTTCAAGTGGTTCTGGTCTTGTCCTCCACAGTTGTAATAGCTTGTTGAAATGTCCATAATGTCTCTCGACTTTTTTTATAGCCCAATCTATATCCTCTTCATTAATTATCAACTCCTCTAAATTAGTTTGGGATAAGGTAGAATAAGACCTGCTAACAGCATATAACCCCGATAACTTTAACACCATCTCTGGCATACGAGCAATATACGAATACCCTAAATCATAAAAGTCTTGAGTAAATTGTTTCTTAGCCTCCGTATCCTTCGATATTTTATATTCTATCCATCTTTCTCCCGATTCTTTCATTGGGCTTAGATTTCTTATTTTAGTTTTATTGAGCAACAACAATAATAATTTTGAATATTTATGTATTTGATTTTCTTTTTCCTCTTCTTTCCGTATTCCAAAGAAAAAGTCATCTGGATTTATTCCCCCAATCCTACTTGCATCCGTATATATGTATAATATTCTATTTCCCGTTCCTTGTACAAAAAATTCAGGTTTCAAAATCTTAAAAAGATAAGGAGTAGTCGCTGAAATCATTGACACGTAAACCCTCTTTGTGGACTCTAACTTTGCCTTTTTTGTATATCTTTTTTGCATCATTCCATCATATAACTCACTCATAAATTCCATTATATCTTGTAGATATTGCTTTCCACTCTCTTTGAACATTCCAGTGAATTCATCCCTTATCAATAATCCTTGAGATTGTGTTTGAGACAAATACTCAATCATCCCTTCTACACTGAAACGGCTCGGTAAAATCAAAGAAACATTTAAATTCTCTGAGATTTTTTCCAATGTAGGAATGGCAAAATACCGAAGAGGAAGGGACTTGTAAGCTAACCCCGATGCACCTATATCTAAAAACCATACATTTAACCTCAAAGCACCCATCCGTGATAGGATTTTTTGTTTTGGTAATACTGTTGAAAGTATTGCGGTCGCTATGCTTTCCGCCCAATCATCTGATGTTGGTATGTGCTCAAGAATAAAATTTTGATAATCCTCAATAAACCCCATCCCCCACCCCACCCCCTTGAAAAGCTTTCTTTCGCTTATAATACCGAGGATATGAAACCTTTCCTCCACTTCCTTGCTTTAAACACTTCAAAACCCCGTTATTCCTTATCAATCCATACACACGAAGAGTCTCATAGGCATCAAACAAGTCCTTCCCAAAGTAAAACTTAGGTATGTTGTCCAACAACCATATTCCTATATCCCTCATAACATCCTCATCTTTAATATCTTTACCCTTTAATATAGATTCCACGGTTGAAAAATTATCTATTGTATCATAACCCTCACCTCCATAAATTGAGGATATTATACTATTCCGTACATCAGTGCTTACATTATCGTACTTTGCTGATTCCACCCCTTCTGTTTGTGCTATACTTTTTGCTCGGTCTAAAACTTGCCTAATATTTGGAGCATAAAACCTTATTCCCTCACATTTTTCTGATATTCTGCTGGGTACTCGCCACAACTCATTGGCAACAGATACAATAGGATGGTGGGTATTCCCTATTATATCTTCAAACACTTTGCTATTCTTAATCCCGTCAATCTCATCAAATAGGTAGATTATTGGGACAAAACTCCTCATTCTAACTCTCCTTAAAATATCAAGCAGTTCCTTTTCACTCCTCTCATCACTTGCATTTACCTCTATGACTTCATATCCTAACTTCTTTGCCAACATATAAACTGACGATGTTTTTCCTATCCCTGGAGCTCCATATAAGATACAAGGAGTTCTCTTATTAATACACCCCTCAAGTTTTTTAACAGCATCAATGTTCCCTACGAATTCACTTTCATTTGGAATGTACTTTTCGGATATCACTCACATTCCCTCCCACAAACACATTTTACAAAATTGGCAATCCAAGATATATGGACACCATTGTTCGCACAATTTGCTTTCCCTTTTTGGAAATTGGTTGTGTCTAACCATATCAACCATGTTATTATATTCCTTCATTACCCAACCGACTGTTGTCATTGGGACTTCCAAAGCCCTGCCTAAGTCCAAAAAACAAAACAATATTTTCTTCACAGGATAACTATTATTCTCCAACAAGAACTTATATACATTTCCTTGCCTAATTTCAGAGTCGTATAATTCTGCCGACCCTCCTGTCTTCCAATCTATCACCACACCATCATTCAATCCATAAAAATCAACAACCCCCTTAAAGGGTTTATACACCACTTTCCTCTCAACAAATACAGGTCTGTACACCTTCCACTTTTTTCTCCGTTCCTTCTCAAATGCCTTAAAATTAGAAATAATTCTCTGTAATTTTTGATTAAACCTCCCATCTTTTAGGCTCAATTCTTCTTGAAAAGTTTCATCAATTTGGTAGTCAATCTCATCGTCAGTAGGATTATCTGAAATCCTCGAAAAATAAGACCCTATTACCTTATGAACTTCTCTTCCAAAAATCATATGACTATCATCTATTGCTATTCCCGTTCTCCCTATCTTTCCCAAATACCACTTTTTGGGGCACTGAGAGAATGAGTTTAACTCACTTGGGCTAACAATATCAATTTCCATTGTCCTAACTCCTATCCAATGCTGGGCAATTTCTCAAATGGGGAACTACCCATACATAGCTTAGAAATCCCATTAGCTCTATTAAAGTATCACTACCTATTTTGAGCCTGTACTCCGTATCGGACAACCGACAATACAACCGTATTCTTATTTCCCTATCTTGAATTTGACCTATTGTGTCATAGAGTTCTCGGACTATGCCGTCACCATCGAACTTAGAATTTAGGTATGCATCCTCCAACATGTCCTTTGCTTTTTCAAAGTCCCCCCCGATTGCCAAATTGACTGCATTCTTTACAAATTCTGGCTTTCCCCCTAACATTATAACATCTTTTACCGTTATCTCCCCTTTTTCTGTTATTAATTTTTCAAGAGTATTTATAGCCCGTCTTAAATCCCCTTTTGATTCTTGGACTAATCTTATCAACCCCTTTTTGGCTTCTGCGTCAATTTTAAAATTCTCCTTTTGACATATTGACAAAATCCTTCTAAGTACCTCCTCATCTGAAAGTTTTTTGAAACGATAGATTACACAACGACTCTTTATTGGGTCTATAATCTTATATTCATGATTACAAGTCAAAATTAAAGTTGTACCCTTTGACTTTTCCATAATCCTCCTGAGTGCGTTCATTGCATCAATCGTCATATTATCTGCTTCATCCAAAAGAATTATTCTCCTACCTCTGATTGACGCTAACCTCTTTATTTTTTGACGAATTACGTCAATACCTCTATCATCACTTGCATTGAGCTCTTTAAAATTATCTTTCCAATCTTCACCAAAAACTTCGTGAGCTATACAAACAGCTACTGTAGTCTTACCACAACCTGAAGCACCCACAAACAACATATGCGGTAGTTCTTTTCTTGCTACTATATTTTTGATTGTTGTTACTATCTCACTTTGCCCTATAACTTCATCTAAACTTTTTGGTCTATATTTTTCTGCGAGCATTCTTCCTCACCTCCTTCAAATTCTTTATTTAGTATATCAAAAATTTTTTGTGCTAATTTTTTTCCTATCCCATCAACCCCCATCAACTCCTCAACGGTAGCGTTCGTAAACCCTTTGATAGTTTTAAACCTACTCAAAAACAACTCAGCCTTTTTATGTCCAATGCCTGGGATTGAGGATGTAATATATAAAAGCCTGTATGTGTTTGAATGGGGCACTTTTTTTATTCTTGGCAACCTTATTTCGTCTTTACTAACACATCTGTTATGAAGAAATTTAAGAAAAAGAGCAGTATCATAGGCATTCTCAAGGTTCACAGTATTTATTCTTCCTTGTTTTCCATCGGATGCCCTTTTTAAGCTACATCCCACCAAACTTGATATGAGTGGTGCTCTCTTCATCTTCCTATACATCAATGCCTCACTTATTATACCCTCTATTAGTATATATGATAAATTAAAATTAACACTCATATTGTATAACTGCTCCTCCAAATGCCCTGAGCTTAGTGAACCTATATAATCATTTATTTCCTTTCTTTCTACACAAATATCGCCAATAATATAATCACCAACCTCTAAATCGGTATATGTAATTGGGATATTCATTTTTTCTAACAATACAGGGATTCTACTCCTTTTCTCTCTGGTGTCTATGAACATCATTATTCAAACACCCCCTTCCCCTACAAAAAACATTCTGATAACCCCCTGATTTTAGTGATTTTAGTATCTCCTTTTACATGCCCCCAACTAATATTTACCAAACCCAATAAGTCCTCCACCTTCATCTTTACTGTTCTATCTATATTTTTTTCGTAGTCTATTACCAAATCTTTGGGTAAATTACCCTCATCCAAAAAACAAACAACATTTGTTGGGGGATATCCTGGAACCCTTTTGACGTACAACATCCTAACCATATCCCCTGCTCTTATATTCAATTTGAAGTTTTTTGCGGAGTATATCGCCCCTCGAACATAGTCGGGGATACCTCCCCCTTTTCCTTTGCCGTAATCCCTGAGATTTTTTCCCAATGTTTTTGGTATGGCAATATCCATCAAAGGTGTTTCCTTATTTCTGATTTTCTTTTCAACCTCTCTAATTCTATTTATAATATCACCTGTATTACCCCTGAGTATCATATCAAATACATCTTTTTGTAATGCTCGGGTTAATTTCGAGGCATCCCGTCGTACAAACTCAAATCCTGTGATATGAGTGTAATCTACTTTCTTCCCCCCCTCATAACTCACAAGCCCTGCGTATCTCTTCTTAACACCAGTAAAGAGCACCCGTGAAAAGAACTTGTCACACTTTAAAGTTAATCTCCTTTTAATTCCTTTCTCCTCACAAAACCTTTCTAATTCACTATTCAACCATCTTTCTAAACTATCCAATTCCTCTAAGTTTGATTGTATAAAAATACTATCAGTATCTGCATATAGGACTTTATAGTTTTTTTCCTCCGCCTGTTGCCTGATGAATAACAATCCTTCCCTCCCAACCTCTGTTACCTTTGATGCTATTTCTTTCATAAACAGTCTGCTACTCGGAGAGCCGAAATACCCGTACACTGCGTTTAAGAGATACTTAACGGTTGTTTGTTTCCCTTTGATTACCTCATACTCTGGCGTATTTATCGTCATCTCCGCTAAGATTTTATCATATCGTTCTCTCTCCTCCATTAGCTCCAAACACACATCAGGTACAACCCCATCGTTATTGGGGCTAAGACCCAATGCCACGATTATATTAGGGTAATATCTTGACATATCAAATACTGTAACATTCTCAAACAACCCCCTCGGGGGACTTAAAACAAAAGCACCCTCATAAGTTTCCTCATCTTCCCGAGCTATCTTTGATGGTAATATTTTCTTTCCGCTATACTTTCGCAAAAGTATTGTATCTATAAGCACCCCATGATAAAGGGTGTCCCCCATTGATTCCAACCCTATGAATGTTTTTAATCTCCAAAAGAATGATATTAATTTATACTTTTCATCCAACTGTACACAATATTTTACATCAGCCCTGTTGTATTCTATTAACTTTTCTTTATCTCTCTCAAACCACTCCTTATGGTATTCTTTACTGACCACATCTTGAGTTATGCCTTCTTCTATCACAACATCCTTCAATCTGTTACTCCCTTTCTTATACAACCTCCTATATGACGATAACAAATCATGAATACAAATACCATCAAAACCAATATAAATCCCGTATTTTTTTGCCCTTGTTATAAGATATTCAATATCAAAATTAACATTCCACCCTGTCAAAACATCTGGGTTAATTTTTTCTATTATGTCTTTCAAAAGTCTTATGATATCCACCTCTTTCTTAACTCTTAGAACAAACTCATCCTCCTTAATTTTTTCTTTCCTTTTTATATCCTCCATAACCACTGTTAGGTATTTTCTATTATCAGTGTCATATACCGTAACACAAATTATCTCATTTTGTGCGTGTTTTGGGTTGGGAAATCTCCCTGAATACTTAACTTCTATGTCAATAAAACAAACAATAGGGGTATATTCCTTGTTTGACTCCTCTGGGACTAAATCAGTATAATGTATAGTTTCACGGTCTCTCAAAATCCTAAAATAATTTTTTATGCCTGTGTCTATCAAAAACCTCCTCACAAACCTTATATCTGCCTCATAGTGTTTTACAAATTTCTCTCTAAAATCTCGTACATCAGTAGGAGTCCTCATAGTTATTTTTTTCAGTTTTTCGCCATAAATACTCACTACATCTGAATCCTCCACATTGACGGTATTATTATTATGGGGAATATAATCCTTATCAGGTACAAAAAAATAGGGTTTAAATCCAAGTATTTCAAACTTCTTTTTCTCCCCATTCTCTTCCCTTGCATAAATATTAATATGGTCTTTATCATAATTGCCTGTAATAAAATTATAAATCATTTCACCACCTTAATCCAAGAATATATTGGAATAATGAACTTAGGTCTTAATTTTTGCTTATATACCCTTATCCCTTCTTGACTGCAATCGCTTCCGTCATTCACATATTTAAGCCCTATATCTTTCATTTCATTATATGTTTGAAAACGAGTGTAATCTTGAAGATAAGGAATGCCCCTGTCCTTACAAATTAGGTGAATCCCAATATTGTTGTCCAATTTTCCCCACATACTAATCGCAGATACTTTACCGTTCAATATCACTGCTCTTGCCCTTATGTCTTCAAATATTTGGAAGTTTTTTGCTAACCAATAAGTGTACCCAAAGTCGGTATAACTCACGCCACCATTTTGGCGTTTCTTATACCAATCCGAGACCATTTCAACTGCCATTTCTTGGGTGGCTGGAATATATTCTATATTAGGATTTTGATGTAAAAACTTCTTTATATTATCTCTAAAATTTTTTATATCAACAGTAGTGTCTATATCAAATATAAAGTTGACGTCATATATCTCATCAATCCAACCCCATGGGGATTTTCTTTCCGATATTAAAACTTTCTCGACTGTTTCTGGTATTTCCCCATCAAAAATATAGTACAACTCTGTTGGGTATTTGCTCCACACCACACCGTCGCAATAACTGTCTATGAAAATGGATTCTGTAGATTGGTCAATAGCATACAACAAAGGAAAATAGTGGTAGAAACTTTTTGATTTATCCTCTTTGAATATTTCCTCAACTATATCCTTGTACTCTAAACTCAGCCTTACTATCATCCTAATCCCCCAACTTTCTTTGTTTGACCTTCTTTTTCTCCTCATCTTCTCTCAAAGTGTTCTCTATTTCTTCTGCACTCCAACTCCTCTTCAAAGATTTCCCTCCGCCCAATTCAGTGTTCATTTTCTCACCTCCTTCACTCATACCTCAAATTTGATATTACCCCCTCTAAGTCAGAACCAAAAATAGTTTTTGTGCTTAGGTATAGTGGGGTATTTTCATTCAATGATATAAATATCTCGTTTACGAATGGTTTCAACAAAAATAAGTCTGATGAAAATATAGCAATTCCACCAGTATTTGGATACTCTTTTTCTACTAAGCCCTTATTCAAAGGAAACTCGTTCTCAAACTCAACAGTTCCATCACTTCTTTTTTGATTAGTAATAAGTTTATTATTTTTTACTGACATACTCAAAAACAAAAAATCAGGTCTTATATTTCCTAACCACTCTTGTTCAACCCTTATATCACAAGTGGTTCTGTATTTGTCCAATATTTTATTAACCGTTTCAGATATTGGTCGTTTACAGGGAACAAAAAGCCTTTGTATTACCCCCCCTTTTTTTAACTCTACCAATACCTTCTCATCTCTCAGTTCTACTTTATTTGCCTCTGATGGTATTTCACCAGAATAAAAAACACCACTCCCAATATGACTTGGAAACTTCAACTTATAAACTGAAGACCTTTTTGAATTTGTAAGATACGCAATGTCTCCATCAAGTTCTATCAATCCCCCTAATGTACTCCCAGCAAATGCTTTCGCACTTTTTCCCAATTCAAGTAGTTTTTTCAACATTTTTATCACCCCATGTTTTTATTATGTTCTCGTATCCTTCTCCAATCCGAGAAGAGTCAAATTTGTAAATAATATGTCCATCATCATCTTTTCCTATGGGTATTACACCTTCACAAAAATCAAAGTTAAAGCAATTTTTTATCTTATAATCCCATACCTGCCTCAACCGTTTCCTAATCCCCCCATGAAGTTCATAGCCATAATATTTCTCATCAAACTCAGTAAATCCCATCTTATTCCCCTCAATCAACTCATTCTTCATAAAGTGAATTGCTGAGTATTTGTTCCAATTTTTGAATTGGTCAGACACCATACAACACACTTGGCTATCCATCCAAGGTAAACTGTGAAAATTAAATGTACCTGCTTTAAGCCCATTTTTTTTGGCATAATACATAGCCTTTTCCATTGAATAACTGCCTAAAATTTGATATTCCGCAGTAGCCTCCCACATACGGTCAAAATCAAAACCTTCTCTGTTAAACATTCGTTGTATTTCTGTGGCTGAAACGGTATGGTGATACAAATCCCCCATAAAGCTCTTACAACAACTTTCCTTTGCCTTATCAAAATATCTTATTAAATGTTCATCATCAGCATTTAAAAACTCAGCACATGGTTCCATTCTTGGCATTGCGTTTATACCTATTTGATTGAAAGTTTTTAATACCTCCCAACGTTGAGTGGGACTGGGTGCTCCAGGTTCTAATTTTTTTGATATGTTATCATCCATATGTATTACACTTACTTGAATTGCTACATTTTTTCCCATTTCTGAAATAATTTTGAAATACGGTTCTTGTAAAATGAGGTCTGACTTTGTATTGATAATTAAAGGATAGTCAAAACTTTTTATAACCTCGAGAGCAGTCAATGCTGACCCCTTAATTTTCTCTGCTGGTAGAAAATTCTCACTTCTTGTTCCAAACCGCAAAGGTATCCTTTGCGATGATGCCTTTTTGAGTGATTTGATGTCCGTTGTGCTACCACATGAGTCATTTTCTGGTAGCCTCTCAAATGGTTCAGAATCTCTTGCTCTTAACACCTCTGTTAAATAATTTTTCACATATTCAGGACTTGCATACCTTGGTGCTAAGATATTTTCCCCGTCAAAAAATGCAGTCATAAGACTTGAAATGGTCAATGAGGTAAAACAATAAATACAACTATACGAACATACCCCCATCATAGTATCAAGCACAAACGGGCAAGGACAATAAGGTGCTCTTGTGCTCAGCTCAAGTATTGATTTAAACTCACCTATTGGATTATCCCTTCCTTCAAACTTTTCAGTAAATAAATTTAACACTTGCAAGCTGTTTTTTCTTACATGAGACTTTGTTAGACGACTAAAATCTTTCTTCTGCTCAATCTCAAACAATGGTGTATGTTTTGGTACAATCTTTCGGAAATCAATTTTCCCATGGTATTTCGTATAGGTATCATATATTTTCAAACAAACCACCTCTTTGTAGTCTATAAATACTCAAAGTTTTCTTTGTTTTTGTTGTTTTTATTCCTGTTTTCACAAACCCCAAATTTTCATAGAACTTATTAGCTGTATTGGTCTCAACCCACAAACTTTTCTTAGGAAATTTATCCACAAGAAATCTCACCATAGTTGTTCCATACCCTTTATTTTGCTCCTCAGGAAATATTGCTAACTCACTAATTTTTATGTCATAACCATTTATAATTACTTTAATATATCCTTTGACTAAGTCTTCATCATCATAAACTACCCAGATTTTTTTGTGTTCAATACTTTGCTGATGTGAATCAGTACTAATAAACCTATGCTTATCCAAAGTTTTTCGATATATTTTTCTTACTGAATCCAAATCATTTTTTAAGGCTAACCTAATTTGTATCAACTTTCACACCCCCTAACTTTTCAAGGTATTTATTAACCTCCTCTTTTGATGTTAATCCATCCCCTCTTAACCCATTATTAATTCCACTAAATGGATTCCATTCTCCCCCTACATTCAAAAAGACCACAGGTTTTTTCAATACCCCTATATTTTCAATCATCCATTTCCAAGCTGGACGGTCTAAATAAACATCACAAGGAAATGGCGTAAGTATTTTTTCTACTTTTCCATAACGACGATTTAATATAACTTCATCCCAATGCTTTTTAGAAAAAATTTTTCTTATGGCTTTTTCACTTAATAAATGATTTTTTATATCCGTGTCTAATATCATATTGAGAATTTTCTTATGACGTGATATTTTAAAATTTGAGGAAAATACTGATATTACATTGGTTCTGTAATTGTTCAAAGCAACCCCATAAATTATTCCAGCACTTATTGTTCCACTACTTGCAGGCACTATAAAAGTTCCTTGTAACAAATCGGAAGGCAATACCCTAACTAACTCTGAATGTGAAAATACAGCTTCAGGCATACTCAATCCCAATGGTAACATATAAGCATTTATTTTGTGTTTCTTCAACCATTGCTTTACCATAGCTCCAAAGATTCGACTATGATTACCTCTTAATGGTATTATTTTTCCTCCAAATGATTGGCTCATTCTTTGAAAAAAGGGAACTCCCCTTTTACCAGCATCAGAATAGAAGTCATAGTGAACTAAATCAAATTTTTTGGACAACCAACTTATTCCCCAACCCAAACGACTTATCCTTGTATTTTGCGTAGCAATCACATGATGCCCTTCTTTTCTGAGTGTTTCTAATTTTTGTTCTAATCCTATAACTTTGCTATTGTTCGGAGCAGGAAAGGGACTACATAAGTCTTCTCTTATTACAAATATATCATCATCAAAAACTCTATACTTTTCTATTTTTGATATTAACATTTGCTAAATACCTCCCATAAATTTTTAGCACCCACTTTCTTTGAATTTCCCTTTTTACCCGTACAATATATTGCATCCCCCCTACAATGAGAACTCACTATTCCATCTACATCTTTCAAACAATAATAACCTTTTTTTCCATTCCAAATATTCCTAAATTTATTCTCATATGATGCCCCAAACACATTATTCTTAACCATATCATTCCATTGAACTTCCCCCTTTTCATTGAGTATCCTTAATGCCCTTTGAAATGTAAATTTATGGAAACCAAACTTATCCCCACAACAAGCTTCAGTATCATTTTTTAAGGTAAAATTAACCCAATCCGTGGTACTGCATTTTAATCCTTGCTCCCTGAAAGTTTTGAAAATAAATTCTGCAGTTTTGACCCAATTTATTTTCTGCCTAATAACTTCTAAAAAGTCATACCCACTTTGTGAGAAATTCCTATATGCAATTTTTGGGTTATGAACCCTGTAATCACCAAATACTATATGGTCAGGGAATACATCGAATGCATTGTTTGCATATTCTGAAATTTGTTGCTCTGATGAATTAATTCCCATCATCACAGGCTCAGCACAAAGTCCCACCCATAATCCTGTTTCCTTCAACTGTTTTGCAAACTTAAACCTATCTGCGAAACTTGGTGTATTCGGTTCAAAGTTATCGTGCAAAACTTCTTCCCCAAACATAACGGATACTAACACCCCATCCACTAACTCAGAAATCTCATCAATATTTGGGGTACACTTTGTCTCAACCACAACTTTTATCCCATACTCTTTGAACAATCTCAAAAACCTGACTGTGGTTTTTGTCTCATTTTCCAAGGGACAAAATGGCTCACACTTCCTTCCTACAATAACAGGCAACCCTGCCCTCAGTCCTAAAACAACTGGGTTTTTACTCTCCTTTTTACTAAAAGCCCTTTTCAGAATCCTCTGTAATGGTTCAGTAGGATATGGTTGTATCCCTTTTTCTGCCTGCTTTTTTAATAAACCTCCATACATTTCAAGAATAAAGCAATACTTACATTTATAAAAACAAATCGTATATGGGTCACATGATATTGGGATAGGGCACGATTGGTAGTCCCCACGAATATATATTGGAGGCACTTAAATCCTCCTGTTATTCTTTTTTATGTTCTCAAGATGACGCAACTCCAACTTTTTAATTTTTTCATTGGATATTGACTTACTTATCATACATTTCTCTAAGGTATCCTCAAAATAACACCAATGGTCAAGCTTTTTCCTTCCAATAAGTTCCAAAAGCTCACTCAATGACAACACCCCTTTATTCCCTTGGCTCTAAGTCTTTTACAACTGTATTTTCTAAGGTATTTGCAAGTATCAATTTGATACTTGGTAATATTAGCATCAAAGTCTTTCCAATGAAGCATTGAATATATCTTCAAAATTTCATGTTCTGTACACCCCACATCCAACAAATCAATTGTAGTAGCGACACGGATAAAATGATAAGGGTTTTGATAACGTATGTACCTATACAAACATGGTCTAAGAATGTTTTTCAAGTATTGATTACCATCTCCTATTTCCCCTGTTCCCGCAGGAATTGCACTATATGAAATATTGACTTCTCTCCCTTCATACTTAAAGTCCGTTAGAACAGGAAGGTATTTTCCATTATCATAACTATAAGTCTTTGGACTTTTAATATGTTCAGCTACATTCTCATCACTCATATTCAAAAATTTATCGGGGGGTAAATAAGTACACCAACATGAATTATTTGGAGGTCGTAGAGTGTTTGGTATTCTACACACCCTTCGGAGGTCTCCAATTACATGCGGGTCAACAGTATTCTCCCTTTCCCCAAACACATCTGAAATAATGGAAAGATACGCATTGGTTAAAAGTTTCTTAGGGAGGTCATAGTATTCTATTGGTCTGAGAATAAGGTGTATATTGAACCCTTTTTTACCTGATGCTATTGGGATAGCCTTATAGTTTTTTGAGATAAAAAAAGAATATAATTCCTTTGCATCCTTCAAGGCATTTTTCCCATCTAAATCCCAAAAAATCTTATTTATTGTTCCACCCAAAGTATATAATGAGGCATAACAATCCTTTCTGCCATTGTTCATCTCTATAAAGTCAACAAATTCTTTTTCGGTATTTATGACTGCCCTTTTTGGATTGGCCACTTCTCTATCGAGAAAGGGTGAAAATAACAGTCGGGTAGTATAGTCCAACTCCATTCATTCTCACTCCTCGATTGTTGCCAAGAGATATGTCAACTGGTAGTCTTTAGTCTTTTCTGAGAACACTATTGCGTTCTCCATGATGCTCACCCACACATCTTCACTAAGATTGTTTGCTATATGTGAAAAGTATTCTCCATCCAACTTTACTCGCAATTCATCAAAAGCAGTAGATTTTCTTGGTTTTATGGACTTAGTATATTTCCCAACTCCTTCGATTGTAACTGTTATATCCTTTCCATTGCTTTCAAATAGGTATTGTTCAGCAGTTTGCAAATCAAGAGAGCCTTTTTCCAATAATACAACAGCATTCGGTTTCTTTAAGTTCACAGGGACTAACCCTATTTCTTCCGATTTCATCTCAACTGGGAACTTCCCTTCTTCTGCGTTCAATAAAGGTTCTTCATATTTTTCCTGCCCCCCCTTGATTTTTATGTTTCCGTCTTCAGTAACAACTGAAATTTTCTCAGACTTAAATCCTTTATTCAGCTGTTCTAAGAGTGTTGCCGTCAAAGGTACATTCTCTTCTTCGGATTTATATTCCAAAAAGTATTCCTTTGAGAACACTCCATAAACCGCAGCAATTTGAAGCCCTGCATCTTTTATCAAGACTCCACCTTCATTGAACTTTGCTGTTATTGTGTCTATCAAAGTTCCAGTCTTGCTCATTAGCCCAGCCCCTAAAAACTTCTTGAACCTTTCAGGTTCTACAACTATTTTCATTTAATCACCTCTTTGGTTTTTCCCTCAATGCGAGCAGTTATCTCTTCTTTTACTTGGTTAAGGTAATCACAAAACTTATATTTGTTTACCAACTTATGTCTGAACTCCAACTCTGCTTCAAGCAGGTCTATCACGGTATCCTCACTTTTTACATTATGTTTTTTTGTAAAATCGTCTATCGCCTGTCCAAACACCTTGTACAAGCATTCACCGTTCAAAGATTTCCAGTTCAAATGTTCTTTGTTCATGTTTTCAAATCCATTAAAACCTCAATACCTTTTCCTGTAATGTCCTTTTCCATACCTGTTTTGATATTTTTAGTCTTACTGTCCCAAACTGTAGCTTTAAACTTCCTTCCACTCTTATCCTGTTCAGAATCCACCCTCAAGGTAATATCAGTCTCAAATAGCACAATATCCGCCCACTTTGGATGTTCTGTTTTACTTACTATTTCACCATCTTTTATGATTTCCTTGATGTCAACATAAGTAGTGTAAATCAGCCCGTACTTAACAACATCCAAACATTTCTTATGAATCTGTTTCATATATAATTTTCTTTCTTTCCATATATTTTTATTAGCAATTCCTTGAAATGCCCCTAAGTTATTCCTAAATCTCATTACCATTTCACACATTTGTTGAAAAATCTCTGACCCGTCTATTACTATCCAATCGGGCTCAAAATTTTTGATGGTAGAATCTATAAGTGTTTGCAGTTCTCTGAATGCAGTATCACTACTTTCTAACCATTCAACAGGGGTGCTATAATCCACTACACCCAATACATCATAAACCTTTATCCGAGGATTATCATCAAATTCATTTACTTTGATATTGATACTTTTCTTGTCGAAGCTTAGGCATGCAATTTTCCCAGGGAAAGAGAATGCCAACCGTGTTTTACCCCTGCCTTTTTCCCCAAAGATTGTGTAAACATCCTTTCCCAACCCAGTAGCCTCTTGTATCCCCTTGGATTTAGCCTTTGGTATAACCTTGACCTCTTGAGGTATGGGCTTAACCTTTGGCTCTTCAACTGTTGGTTTTTCTTCAACCACAGGCTTAGGCTCTTCTTTTTCAGTCTCTATACTCTCCCCTTCTTCCCCTTTGAACTCATCAAATACGTCTTCAAGTCCTGCCATTTTTATACCCCCTTATTTTTATTGTACATTATCAATCACACCCTTTCATCCAAAGGTATCATCTCATCCTCATAAAATGTTTCACACTCATGCAACTTAGCACGATAACAATGTGAGAAAACTTCATTGAGTCTTTTCCTAAACTCGTCATATTGACCTGATTCTACATCTGCTTCAAAAAATACTCTCAGCAGGCTCAATTTCTTACCTGTTTTCTCCCATTTCTTTACTATAACTTCTTTTTCTTCCATTTCCTTCACATCTTTGGTTTCAATCATATTTAACCCTCTACCAAATGCTTTATCCATCTCTCCCTTGCCTTATCTCTATCTTCCTTCCACCCACAATTATCACACTTAACTGATATGATTCCACAGTCCATATCATTTATCCTTGTAAGGAATGTGTAAGGGAATACCGCTTCCTTCTTACACTTTGGACATTTCGTTGCTGTGATTAGGTAGTTAGATTGCATTTTCAATCACTTTCCTGGCGGACATATATTGGAACAATGAGGTATGCATTCATGAAAGGCTCTCCATTCTTGTTGAGGTGCACAGAACCCACAAAATATGCTTCTGATTCAGCACTATAATTCATCATTTCGGTTGCAACCCAACAGGTAAACCCTGGATTCATATACCTCCCATCAGAAGTAATTTTGGGTTCATCTTTGACAGTTTCATCAGCTATAACATATAACCCCCATTCTGATTCATCCTCTCTTTTCCCCCTGCTGGCTCTTATGATTATGCCACGAATTGCTTTCCAATCAGTTACGTCCACATATCCGTCATCCCCAACTGCACTGGGAAATTTTGAACTTTGCTCAATTGTTATATGTTTGACTTCAAGTTTTTCCAAAATCTGCTGAGGGGTGAGCTTCAACCGAATAGGGTTCTCAAACCTTGCCCTGGAGTCTGCTATTAAGTCCCCACTCTGAAATCGCCCAAGCTTCACGTTATACTTGGCTAAGGGTGTGATTTCCCTGTATTTAGTAGATAACTCCCCCTTGAATACAATTCGTTTGAGTACGATGATATTATCAATGCGTACCAGTGCGAATAGGGTTGACATAGTGTCCCCTGCCCGTGTTGTACGAACAGGGGAAAATCCTATTGGGATAACCTCATATTCCTTGACAGGAGGTCTGGATACACACCTTGACCACAACACCATAGATGCATACCTTAATCTGTCCTCATCAGTTTTGAATTGCGGGTCATTTTGTATGAATTTATCAAGGAATATTTTCTCATATTCCTCTGTGAGTTCTTCCTCAGTGGATTCAGTTCTTTGCATCAATGTTGATATTCTTTCTTTCGCGTAATCAGGAATTTTCATACCCCATACCCCCTTGTTGTCCAAACTCAAACCCAAACTCATCCAACTTTGCTTGCCTCTTCATGTTGTTCTTGCTCCTTTTTCTTTTTTTCTTCACCACTTTCCCCGTTTTCTAAAAATTCCCTGATGGTCTTATGTGCCTGTTCATGCAATTGTTTATTCACCTTGTCAATGATAGTATCGTCAGTTGTAATCAGTAAATCTTTGTCTGCAATAAGGCCAACCTCATCCCCCTCACTGATGTTGTTTGTATCAATAAAACTTTTAGGGAGAACAATTGCAAGACTTCCACCGAGTCTGATAGTCTTTTTCTTCCCTACGAATGGCTGTTGTGGGTCTTCTTCTTTTGTCATATTATTCACCATATAGTCGGGTATAACTCAGGTTATATACAGTATATACTTAGGGGTATATAAATCTTATTATTTGTGATTATTTACCCAAAAAAAGGAAAGGCACAGGAGGGAGGTATGCTGGATAAAAAAAACCACTCCTTGCCTTTCATACCTCTATTAGTTTTATAGGTATTTAACTTTAAGCTTTATCATATAATTCCTCACACGCATAGGGTGTCGACATGAAAAACGATTGACGGTAGCCCGAGGGCAAATCAGGGCGAAAAAATAGGGTTGAAATGCATACGGCAAAGTGGGGTAAAAAAAAAAGGATAAAGAAAAGAAAGGATAAAAAACACCACTTATTTATCCCAATCCCTATTATATTGAGGTTAATATAATGGCATCTATATGCGTATATCTCTCACAATCCTGACTTATATAAGTTTTATACACTATAAGTATTTTCATATTATTCGGAGTTATCATAATGCAATTTTAGATAACTCCTACCGTATATAAAAGGGAGTTATCGGAGTTATTTTTAGAATTTCCTACAGAACGTAATTGTTCTTATATAGTTATATAAGAATACTTAAAAAAGTGATTTCCTCTAATCGAGTTAGAATAATATAAGATAACGTATGACCGTATAGCTGTTATATTTATGTACTATTAACTATACCGAGTTATCTCAATAAATGCTGGAAAATTGGGAGTTATTGAAAAATAATATGGAAATACTTATATGCTTGCAAACTTATATAAGTTTGGGTGAATGTATGGATAACGATAAGAAAAAAAACCATGTTGTGATAACGTTGCAAATACCGACTGAGTTGAATCATTTAATACGCTGTGCAATAAGTGTGGGCATAGCAGTAAGCAAGTCATCAATTATAAGGAAGGCAACTTCTCATTACTTAGATAATGTAATAGACCAAGAAAAGAAAAAACGTATGATTCAATTATATCAAAACATGACTAATAAGCAATTACCAGAAACAATATCAGGTGATGAGAACACAGAAGAGGGTATAATATACGGGGACTTTAAGAAAAAACCATTGACAGTTTATCTAATGACTTATACTGATAAGTTATTAGAAGCTATGGTAGGTGCAGGAATGGGTAGTAAATCCTCAGTACTGGCAGAGGCATTGTTCTATTATTATAATAATGGTATTGGTCAAACGGAGAGAACACTTGTAGGGCAAATCCAAAGTCGAAGGAACAAAAAACTACAACCTGACCCATATAACCCCATTAATGAGGAGAATATGAAAAGCCCCGTTCAAGGATAAACCATATATATTATATAAATTTATATACCTTTGGTGTCAAAGATAAGATGC
Source organism: Patescibacteria group bacterium (assembly GCA_018830865.1). Lineage (GTDB taxonomy): Bacteria > Patescibacteriota > Patescibacteriia > 2-12-FULL-60-25 > 2-12-FULL-60-25 > JAHJRN01. The sequence goes on from JAHJRN010000055.1 coordinate 18,830, forward strand.
GTAAGCATAACCAAAGAGCAAGACCAATGGCTCAGGGAACATAGTATAAGCTTGAGCAGGTATGTACAAAAGAAGCTGAGGGAGGACATCAGCAGAAAACATAAAGATGAGGGGTATTCAATTTTGGAGTATGATTAAAATGGTAAACTACAAAAAGGAAATAGAAAAAGTAGATAGGGGCATAGGGAAAATGAAGGAAAAGATTGAGAAGATGCATAAACATAGGGAGTATCTTGTGGAATTGGGCAAGGGTGAACCGAAAAAAGCAGTAGGAAAGAAGGAGGAGTGAATGAAGTGCTCTGTAAAAAATGTAACTTGGAAATGAGGGCAATCAGAATGATAGACAACAGTGTAATTTATCACTGTGATAACTGCTGTGGAAAACATGGCTCAGATAATACGGTGGAGTTAAAAAATGAAGCTGAGAACAAGATTTTCACTATGGGTGCTTAAAACTAAGCTCAGGGCATCTCTCTTTGGTCTATTTTTCGGTATGATGGGTTGTGCTATACTTTACTGGGCTATGCCGTGGCAATGTCCTATTTGTCATTTGATATTTGAAGAGAAAGTTAATGCTTGTCCAGAGTGCTTGATTGGATTGCGATGGGGTGATTGAAATGGAATATCATCCAGATGCTGATGAAAGAACATGGGGGGGTAACATAAAGAAGTCTAAAGGAGAATTTATTTTCCTTCTTAGCGACCTTGGTGAAATCACATCAGAAGGTGAAAGAGGTTATATTTGTACTCATTGTGGCAAGGAAATAACAAAGGCACACCATATAAAGCCTGAAAGATATAGGATAGTATATAATGGTCAAACATTTTACCTTGAAAGACATATCTGTGATGATTGTATGAGGGTAGCAAAGAGAAAAATTGTGATTAAGATGACGGCAAGAACACAAAGAAAAAGGAGGTGAAAACAATGGCTTGGATGAAAATTTCAAGGGATGTGGTCGAAAAAACCGTTAAAGACGAAGGGCTAAAATACGCAAGAACAAAATCGGGAGCATACATCAAATTGGTGAAGACTATGCCCAATGGTTTTGAGGAAATACCCGCAAATGATTTCTTCATACAGCTCGGAAAAGCAAAGCTCTCTGTCTTTAAGGACACGGAAACAGGCTATACAAGAATAAGCAGGGGTTAGCCCCCATCTCATTTATTTCGTTTCTTTTTTATATTACTTTTTTTATTCATAAAAAACTTTCTATGTTTATTTTTAAAATCTTCGTCAAATACTACCCATATTTTTGTACTCATTTTATATCACTTCCTTTTCCTTATGTCTTTATGCTCACCCATCATTAATTCACTGATGAAATATAACAACTCCACATTTACTTCGTTATAACCATATTTATCAATTACATCTTGTAAAGTAACACTTTTATGATTAAGCTCGATACAGAGATTAGCAGACCAAACCAAACTGTCTATAACTATCTTTTCCAATTTCTCTTTACTCATCTTTTTTATTAGTTTTCTCAATTCTTTCATCAGATTTCTTTGTTTACTATTAGGATACTTAGGAAAAAAGTTTCTCGCTAAGTCATCAGCACCAGAAATATCAATCTCACTCCATCCTAATTTATTAGCAAGAATTACAAGCGGACAAGTTTTTAAATTTGATTTGATATCCATTTTATCACCTCCGTCAAATCACCTTCTTGCATTTTATACATTCAACCATTCTATTTGCACACGATTG
>JAHJRN010000008.1 GCA_018830865.1 Patescibacteria group bacterium
CGAGAATGTCATCGGTCAGGTCGAGGCGCGGTTTAAGACACGACGTGGCATCAAATCAGATACTTCGATGGAGCTGCTCGTGAACGAGCTGTTACTCCAAGTCTCACCTCAAGTTATCAACCAATAACCGAACAGTGCCGACAGGTCCTCGCGGTCGACCTTGACCGTGTCATGGCCGAGGAGCCCCTCGAATTCCTTTGTGACCGCGTCGTTGAACGCGATCTTGGCCGAGGTCTTGATGCGACGCTGGCCGTCCACGTCGTCGATGAGGAAGAAGACCGGAATCTGGCCGGGATGAGCGTCGAGGATCTTCCGCAGATGGATGAGCACCGTCTCCGGCATCTTCGCGCGGACGTGGAGGGTGACGGACGAACCTTCCGTCCTACCCGGTAGCGGCTCGTTCGTTCCCGACTCAGTAGCGTCCTCGGACGTTCCACGCCCCACGCCCCATGTTCCACGATTCCCGCTCTTCGCGATCTCGTCGATATTATCTTCCGTGACCTCGTAGGCGGATTCGACGAGGATGTTGATGCGTCCGTCCTTTTCCGACGGCCGTCCGGACACGACGAGGATGCGCTCCCCTTCCCAGATGCCGGGGTTCTCCTGGTAGACGCGCGGGAACACGACGGCCTCGGTGTCGCCGGTCACGTCCTCGAGTTTTGCGAAGATCATCGGCTCATTATTCTTGGTGAGAATCTTCTTGGAGGACGTAAGCGCACCGCCGATGCGCACCTTCTTCTCCTTCTTCAGCTCGACGAGACGGGAAATGGGCATGAGCATGTTCCCAAGGCGCTCGCCGGTCTCACGGAAGGGATGCTCGGAGACGTACAGGCCGAGGAGCTCCTTTTCCCACGCGAGGAGTTCGCGGCGACTCGCGGGCGGCGCTGGCTTGAGGACGAGGCCGGACGAGGCGGACGTGTTCGATGTCGGGGACAGAGCGAAGAGATTCACCTGCCCGGATGACGCCTCGTGCTCCACACGCCGGTGGAACTCGATGAGGCCATCGATATTGAAGAGAAGCGTGTTGCGGTCGCCGAACCGGTCGAGCGCACCGGACCGGATGAGGCATTCGAGCGACTTCCGGTTGATGGCCTTGCCTGGGATGCGTCCGACGAAATCCGCGAGGTCCGTGAACGCACCGCTCGCCTTCCGTTCGCGTACCATCAGCCCGACGACGTCAGACCCGAGCCCTTTGATGGCCTGCAGGCCGAACCGGACCTTGTTCGTCCCCTTCACGACCGAGAAACCCGCGAACGACTCGTTGATGTCCGGCGGCAGGACCTCGAGGCCGATGCGCCGGCACTCCTCGACTTCGATGGTGACGCGGTCCAGGTTCTGCGAATCCGAGTTCAGCAACGCGGCCATGAAGCACGCCGGCCAATGGGATTTGAGGTACGCGGTCTGATAGGCGATCATCGCGTAGCACGCCGCGTGCGACTTGTTGAAGCCGTACGCCGCGAATTCCTCGAACTGCGTGAAGATGGCCTCGGCCGCCTCCCGCTCGACGCCATTCGCGATCGAACCCTCGATGAACTTCACCCGCATCTCGGCCATGAGCTTGGCGATCTTCTTGCCCATCGCCTTGCGCAGCGTGTCGGCCTGACCGCCCGTGAAGCCAGCCATGTCCTTGGACACCTGCATGACCTGTTCCTGATACACCGGGATGCCGTACGTGTTCTTGAGCGCGTTCTCGGTGAGCGGATGCATGTACGTGATCTTCTCGCGGCCGTGCTTGCGGTCGATGAACGACTCGATGAACTGCATCGGCCCGGGGCGGTACAGCGCGACCATGGCGATGATGTCCTCGATGACCGAGGGCCGCAGCTCGCGGATGTACTTCTTCATGCCGTCCGATTCAAGCTGGAACACGCCGGTGGTCTCGCCGCGTCCGAGGAGCTCGAACGTCGCGGGGTCGTCGAGCGGAATGGCGTCGATATCCACGACGTCGCCGTGCACGGCCTCCACGATCTCGATGCAGTCGCGGATGACCGTGAGGTTGGAGAGGCCGAGGAAGTCCATCTTGACCAGGCCGATGGCCTCGGCAGAGTGCTGGGAGAACTGGACGACCCGCTCCACGTCGCCGCCCTGCGCCTTCTGGAGCGGCGCATACTCCACGAGCGTCTTCGGCGCGATGACGATGCCGCAGGCGTGCTGGGACGCGTGGCGCGCCGTGCCCTCGAGCTTGATGGCGAGGTCGATGAGCTGATGGACGCGCGCGTCGGACTCATAGAGCGCTCGGAGCTCCACGCTCTCCTTGCTGGAGGTCGCGAGCGGGATATGTTTGCCCTGCACCGGCGGCGGCACGACCTTCGCGACACGGTCCACCTCCTGGAACGTGAGTCCCATCACGCGGCCGACGTCGCGGATGGCGGCACGCGCGGCCATGGTCCCGAACGTGATGATGCCGGCGACGCGGTCCACGCCGTACTTGGCGGACACGTAGTCGATGACGTCCTTGCGTTTCACGTCGTCGAAGTCGAGGTCGAAGTCCGGCATGCTGATGCGGTCCGGGTTCAGGAACCGCTCGAAGAGCAGGCCGTAGTGCAACGGGTCGAGGTTCGTGATCTTGAGCGAGTACGCCACGATGGACCCCGCGCCGGACCCGCGGCCCGGACCCACGATGACGTCGTGGTCCTTGGCCCAATTCACGTAGTCCTGCACGATGAGGAAATAGCCGGGAAACCCCATGCGCTCGATGACGGACAACTCGAACTCCAGCCGCTCCAGCGCCTCGGTGGACGGTTCGCCGTACCGTTCCTTGAGACCGTCCTGCGCGAGCCGCCGCAGATACGACATCTCGGTCTCGTCTTCCGGCACCTCGAACTGGGGCAGAAAGCTCTTGCCCAACTCGAGCGTGACCTGGCATCGGTCAGCGATGACACGCGTATTCGCGATGGCGTCCGGATGCGCCACGAACGCCTCGGCCATCGTCTCTGGCGATGACATCGCGTGATCCGTGCCAAGGATGGAAAAACGATTCGTTTCGAGAAGCAGCTTGCCGTCGTGGATGCACTGCAGCGCATCCTGCGCCTCGGCGTCGTCCACATGGAGATAGTGGACATCTTTCGTGGCGACGAGCGGCGCGCCGGTCTTCTTTGACAGCTCGACAAGCCCCTCGTTCACCATGATCTGTGTCGACGACTCCGGATGATGCACGAGCTCGAGGAAAAAGTTGTCCGGTCCGAAGATGTCGCGATATTCGACGATGAGCGCCTCTGCGCGCTCCATGTCGCTGCTCGCGATGGCCTTGGGAATCTCGCCCTTGAGGCACCCGGACAGCGCGATGAGCCCCTTCGCGTGGATGCGAAGCGCGTCCTTGTCCATGCGTGCCCTATAGTAGAACCCCTCGAGGAACGACACCGATACGAGTTTGAGCAGATTGCTCCACCCCTCGTTCGTCTCCGCAAGAAGCGTGAGATGGAACACGCGGTCGCCGACGCGCGGCGTCTTGTCCGTCATCGATCCCGGCGCGATGTTCGCCTCCACGCCGAGGATGGGTTTGATGCCCGCCTTGGTCGCCGCCTCGTAGAACTCGATAGCGCCATACAGCGCCGCATGGTCCGTGAGCGCGATCGCGTCGTAGCCGAGCTCCTTCGCCCGGGCGACGATATCCATCGGATCCCCGAGCGCGTCGAGCAACGAGTACATCGAATGCGCATGCAGATGCACAAACGGGGCCTTGGCGACGGATGCGACGGGGTCGGACATAAGGGAATCTCCGCTGACGGGACAAGCCCTGCGGGAAGATGGATTGAATCGTGGCTATCCTAACGGCAACGCACCAGGATGACAAAGGACGCGATGTGTCGCGTCCTTTCGATTTCCATGCGACCGACCTACTCCTCCTCGTCGAACAGCTCGCTTTTCTTCTTTCCGCGTTTCGGTTCCGCTTCCTCATCTTCCTCTTCTTCGTCTTCTTCTTGTTCTTCTTGGCGGTTCCTGAACATGTTCATGGCCGCGCGTCCGCCTTCTGCGAGAATACCTAGATACTTCGCGGATGATTCCAACTTCTCCTTTGCCGACATGATGGCCTTCTCCACGCGCGAAAGCTTCTCCTTCGCTTCATCGACGATCTTGTTCGCGCGCCGCATGAGCGTCGCGAGCTCGAAGAGCGCCCAGCAGAGAAATACCGTAATCCACACGGCCGCGACCGCGAGGACGATATAGAGGATATCGACTGTCGAGGATGTCATATGGATTCAGTATATCACATGACCAAACGTGGGCGTCCTCACGCTCTCACTTCCGCCTTGAACGCCTCCTTCAGCGCGAGCACGGCCTTCTCCATCAACGCGTCCACGTCCTTGCTCTCCAGCGTCCGGTCGGGCGCGGAGCATTCGATGTGCATGGCGAGTGATTTCTTGCCGGCGGGCAGGTTCTTTTCGCGATAGGTGTCGAACCACTCGACCTCGACCTGTAGGGGCAATTCATGAATTGCCCCTACGCGACTGATCGCGCGGGCGATGTCGTCGAATTCCGTGCGAGCGTCCACGACGATGGCGAGGTCGCGTTTCGCGGAGGGGAACGGCGAGACCTGCACATAGCGTCGCGATGAAATCGCGTGCCGGACCGCGGATGCGAACGGAATGTCCACGAGGGCCACGCGGCCGTCGAGCTTGAAGCGCTCCGCGATCTTCGGCGAGACTTCGCCGACCGTCGCGACGAGGTCGCCTTCCACGAAGGCCTGGACCGTACGGCCCGGATGCCAGAACGCATCCGTCGACATGCGCCGCCAGCTGACGTCGCGCATCCCCATCTCGCCGAGGACGTGCTCGACGAAGCCCTTCGCCTCTTTCCACACGCCTTCCCCGCCGACGAGGAGCGCACCGACCTCGAGCCGTTCGTCCGGTAGTTTGGTCCATTTCGTAGGGGCGGATGGTAATCCGCCCTTCCGTCTGGGCGTATCACCATACGCCCCTACAGAAGACGGATAATACACGTTCGCGACCTCGAAGAGCCGCAACGCATACTCACGTTCGATGTTCTCCGACGCAATCTGCAGGAGCGACGGCAGGAGCGTCGTGCGCATGATCTCGAGATCGGCCGTCAGCGGGTTCTGCACGTGCAGCATGCCGCCCGCATCGTATCCCGCCTTCTCGAGCAGGTCCTTGGACACGAACGAATAGGAGTATGTCTCGGTGAATCCCGCGCCTTTCGCGACCTCCCGGAGACGGTCCTCCCAGACGAGCTCGGCGTCCATGGGGCGCGGAGCGAGACCGAACGGCACGATCGCCGGGATGTTGCCGTACCCGTAGACACGTGCGATCTCCTCGACGAGGTCCTGGCCCATCTCGATGTCATGGTCGCGCCACCACGGCACCGTCGCCGTGATGTGCTTGCCTTTGGTGCCGACCGCGAAGCCGAGCGACCGCAGGATGCGCACCATCTCCTTTTGCGGCAGGACGACGCCGATGAGGCAATTCACCTCGTCCGTCGTGATCGTGAACCTCTTGGGCCGATACGGGGCCGCCTTCACGTCCGTGACCGGGCCCGCGACCTTCCCGCCCGCGAGGTCGAGCGTGAGCTCCACGGCGCGCGCGAGCGCGGACGGCGGTGCTTCGGTCGACAGTCCCTTCTCGAACCGAATCTGCGAGTCGGATTGGAGCCCGAGCTTGCGCGACGTGCGTCGGACGGAGACGGGGTCGAACGTCGCGGCCTCAAAGACGATGGAGGTCGTGTTCGCCATGACGCCGGTCCGCTCCCCGCCCATGACGCCCGCGATGGCGATGGGCTTGGACGCGTCCGCGATAACGAGCATCGTGTCGTCGAGACGATAGTCCTTGCCGTCGAGCGCCCGCATCTTCTCCCCCGTGCGTGCGAGCCGCACTTCGATGCCTTTCTCGACCGTCGCGGCGTCGAACGCGTGCATGGGCTGGGCCTGCTCGAGCATGACGTAGTTCGTGATGTCCACGATGACGTTGATGGGCCGGATCCCGGCGGCGAGCAGACGCCTCTTCATCCACCACGGCGATGAGCCGACCGTCACGCCGTCGATGCGCACAGCCAGATACCGCGGGCACAGCTTCTTCGTCGCGACCTTGACCGCGACCTTCTCCTTCCCCTTCGCCTTCACGTCCTTCGGTTCCTTCCAGACGAACGGCCGGTCGAGGATGGTCGCGGCCTCTCGTGCGAGACCGACCATGCCCATCGCGTCCACGCGGTTCGACGTCACCTCGATATCCATGATGACGTCGCCGGCGAGACCGAGGATGTCGGCCAACGGTGCACCCGGTGTAGGGGCGGATGGTAATCCGCCCTTCCGTCTGGGCGCATCACCATGCGCCCCTACGCCCCACCCCAATTCCTTCCCGAGGTCCAAAATTTCCCGTTCCGCGTTCTGGAACGCGCCGCCGAGGCCGATCTCGTCCGCGGCGCAAATCATCCCCTCGCTCTTCTCCCCGCGGATCTCCGCAGGCTCGAGCGCGACGAGGTCGCCCTTCCCATGCCACCGCACCTTCGCGCCGATGAGCGCGACCGCGACGAACTGACCTTCGGCAAGGTTCGTTCCGCCACAGACGATGTGCGCCGGCTTCTTCGCGCCGACATCGGTCATCACGATACGCAGCTTGTCCGCGTTCGGATGTTTCTTGATGTCCTTGATGCGGCCGACCACGATCTTCGCGAGTTCCGCGTCCGCCGGCAGGAGACGCTCGACCGCCGGTCCGGACAACGACATGCGCTTCGCGAACTCCTCCGGCGTTCCGCGGAGCTTCACGTAGTGCGTCAACCATTCGTAGGATACGAGGGAGTTCATAGGTCAAAATTGCTTCAGGAACCGCACGTCGTTCTTGTAGAGGATGCGGATGTCGTCGATCTGCATGCCTTCTTTCATCATGTATGTCCGCTCGACGCCCCAGCCGAACGCGAAACCGGAATACTTCTTCGAATCGACGTTGCCGGCCTTAAGGACGTTCGGATGCACCATGCCGGCGCCGCCGAGCTCGAGCCATCCGCGCTTACATACGCGGCACTTCTGTTTGTCCGCGCCGAGACCCGTGCCGCCGCAGACGCCACACGACACGTCGATCTCGAACGAAGGCTCGGTGAAGCGGAAGTGGAACGGACGAAGCCGCGTCTTCCTGCCCGGGCCGAAGAACGACGTGGCGAAATAATCGAGGACGCCGCGCAGGTGCGTGATGGAGACGCCCCGGTCGACGTAGAGCCCCTCGAACTGATGGAACATGGGGACGTGCGTCGCGTCACTCTGGCGTCGGTAGCACTTGGCGATGTTGATCATGCGCACCGGGAACTCGCCGCGCTCCAACTCACGGACCTGCGCGTTGGACGTGTGCGGCGTGAGAACCATCCTGCCGTTCGTCTTCGACGTGGGCGCGTCCATGAAGAACGTCTCCCACTCGTCGCGCGCGGGGTGGTCGGCCGGCATGTTGAGCGACTCGAACGCGTAGCGGTCCCAATCCACTTCCGGATACCGCGTCCGCGTGAAACCGATGCGGTCGAAGATGGCGGTGATTTCGCGGATGGCCTGCGTCACGAGATGCAGATGCCCCTCGGGCGGGCGGAGGCCCGGTTCGGTCACATCCTCGCGTTCGCGCTCGCCGAGGTCCGAGAGCGACCGCTCCTGCAGCGCCACACGCCCCTTCGCGATTATCCGCTCCGCCTCCTGCTTGATACGATTCGCGGCCGCACCGACCTTAGGGCGTGTCGCCTCGTCGATCTCCGCGAGCCCCTTCAGGATGGACGTGAGACGTCCCTTGCGGCCGAGATACTTGATCTCGATGTCGTCGAGCTCTCCGACCGTCTTCGTGGCCGCGACGGCCTCCTCGATCTCGAGCTTTAATGCGTTCAGTTGGTCGAGCATAACGCTGATAGACTAGCAGGAAAACACGGGGATTGTCATTATCCCAAAAAGCCCGAGCCTCCCCGAGCAGGAACGTGGAAAGGTCCCAAGGCTACATCCCCACGGCATTCCGAAGTCCCAGCACGATTCGGCCGCCGTAGACGGCGAGGTCGCGGACGGTGATAAGTAGGATGAGGCCAATGAGGATGAGAAACGCGATATTGTGGATGGCGGCCTCGAGATGACGGCTCATGGGTTTACGACGCAGCTTCTCGACCACGAGGAAGACGACACGGCCGCCGTCGAGCGCCGGGATGGGCAGGAAGTTGATGACCGCGAGATTGATGGAAAGGATGCCGGCGAACTGGAGGAGCGCGACGAAGCCCTGTTCGGCGAACTGACCGGTCATGACCGCGATGCCGACCGGACCGGACACGTCCTGCGAGACCGTACGGCGGACGACGAGGTCGCGGCCAAGCTCCCAGAACGCGAGAACCGTCGCCTTGGTGTAGCCGACGACGACCGCCGCGGAGGCCTTCATGGCGTTAAGCGGCCCGAACGAGACATGCCCGACGTCCGCGAGACCTACGCCGATGGCGACGCGGTCGAGCGATGCGACGAATGCCGGCGTCACCGTCACATCCTTCTCGACGCCGTCGCGCTGCACGCGGATGGGGAACGTCGTGCCACGACGTTCACCGATGAGGTCGCGTGCCGCATCCCATGTGGCGGGCGCGATACCGTCCACCTCAAGGACGACGTCGTTCGTCTCGATGCCCGCAATCTCGGCAGGTGCGCCACGGAGCACCTGCGTCACGCGGACGGACGCGCCGCTGATGTGCGCACCAGCGGGCAGATCCTCGAGCACCGCGTCGGTCCCGGCCATGAAGACGGCCACGAACAGCACGAACGCGAGCACCCAGTTCATGGTGACGCCCGCGGCGATGATGATGACGCGCTTCCAGATGGCCTTGGCGTGGAACGAATCCGAATCGTCCGCGTCCCCCGCCTGCTCGCCCTTGATGCGCACGAATCCTCCGATCGGCAACCAGTTGAGGGACCAGATGGTGTTCCGATACGTCCCGCGGTCCTTCGGTCCGACGCGTTTCCATCGCCCCTTCTCCCTCACGAACCCGATGAGGCGCGGCGGAAACCCGTATCCGAACTCCTCGGCCTTCACCTTGAAGAACCTCGCGGCCGCGAAATGCCCAAGCTCATGGATGAGCACGAGGACCGACAGGATGATGAAGAACGCGAGGATGGTCATGGATATTTACTGTCGTTCCTGCGTACACAGGAACGACAGTAAGATGCCTAAGTTTGACACAAAAGGTCCGCGCGCTCAAACGTCACGGGGTGTCCGAGCCACGTGGCCGCGATCTCCTCGGACCGCGCCGACGTGTCGGTCAGGTAAAAACGTCGAGGAGCCTGGAGATCGGGGCGTGAAGCGTCGAGACCGGCGAGGACACGACGGACCACGGACGTGCCGGAATCCACGAGCGTGACGCGGTTACCCATGTAGCGGCGGATGATGGGCGCGAGCAGCGGATAGTGCGTGCATCCGAGGATAAGCGTGTCGACCTGCTGCTTCCGGAGCGGCGAGAGATACCGCCGTGCGATGCGTTTAGTCTCTGCATCCTCGAGCCATCCTTCCTCCACGAGCGGAACGAACAGCGGACATGCCGCGACGACGACCTCGACCTTCTGCGCCGAGAGATGGCGTTCGTACGCGCCGGAGGTGATGGTCGCACGCGTACCGATGACGCCGATACGCCCCTTCGTCGCCGCAAGCGCGTCTTCCGCCGCGGGCGTGATGACCTCGAAGACCGGGATCGACGGATACGCGACGCGCAAAGCGTCCGTCGCGACCGAACTCGCGGAATTGCATGCGATGACGATGGCGGTCGCGCCCTGCCTCACGAGGAACGCCACATCCTCCAAGGCGTATCGGATGACGGTCTCCGCGCTTTTGTTGCCGTACGGCGTGCGTGCCGTGTCGCCGAGATAGATGAACGGGACGTCCGGAGCCTGTCGTTCCAGCTCGCGGACGACGGTCAGGCCGCCGATGCCCGAATCGAAGATGCCTATCATGCCGTGATGAGCTTCGTGATTTCCTCCACTCTCTTCTTCGTCGTCTCGGCGTCGCGCGATTCGACGTTGAGGCGCACGAGCGGCTCGGTATTCGACATGCGGAGGCTCAACCACCAATCGGCCTGCGGACGCGCGGGGTCGCGGAACTCGTAGCGGAGGCCGTCGATGTCGGATGTGGATGTCGCGAGTGGCGCATACGCGTCCGAGATGCGCCGCATCACGACAGACGCGTCCGCGACCGTGAAGTTGATCTCGCCGGAATGCGCATATTTCTTCAGCGGCTTCCAGAGCGCGGACATCCTCGCCCGTTCGCGCGCGAGCCGACGGAGCACGAGCAGGAGCACGAGGTCGCCGGACTCGACGAAATGCAGGTCGTGGAAATAATAATGCATCGAGACCTCGCCCGCGAAGATTGCTCCGTCCTCGCGCATCTGTCGCTTGATGAAGGCATGGCCGACCTTGCACATCTTCGGGCGTCCGCCCGCCTCGGCGAGCGCTTCGGACACGGCACGCGACGATCGGACATCGAACAGCACGAGGCCGTTCGGTGACTGACGCAACATCTCCTGGCCGAGCATGGCGGTCGCGAGGTCGCCCGGGATGGGCGTCCCCTCCTCGTCCACGAATCCGATGCGGTCCGCGTCGCCGTCGAAGGCCACGCCCATCGCGCACCGCTCCTTCTTCACGAGCGCGACGAGATCCGTGAGCGTCTCGGTCTTGATGGGATTCGCCTCGTGGTTCGGGAATGTCCCGTCCGGCTCGAAATACAAGGGCAGGACCTCGAGCCACGGCAGACGCTTGAGCAGCTCCGGAAGCACGGTGCCGGCCATGCCGTTGCCCGCGTCGATGGCGATCTTCGTCTTCGGCATCTCGGTCGGCAACGCGGCGAGCTTGAGGATATGGTCGATATACCGTTCCAACCCGGTCGCATCCTCGGTCACGAGCCCTTGTTTCCCGCCTGAAGCAACCTCCCCTGCCGCACAGACCGCGTCCGCGAGCTCCTCCATCCCGCTCCCCTGCCCCACCGGGCTCGCGTCGCCCCGGACGATCTTGAACCCGTTGTATTTCCCCGGGTTATGCGACGCCGTGACCATTACGCCCATGTCGTATGACCCGTTCCCCAACCCGACGAGCACGTTGAACATCGGCGTCGAACATAGGCCGATACGCGTCACGGATGCGCCAGAGGCCGTCAATCCTTCGATGAGCGCGGCTTCGAGCGCCGGGGACGTGATCCGCATGTCGCGGCCGACCAGCACGTTCGCCGGACGGAACTGGCTGACGATGCCCTGTCCGAGCCGCCGGGCAAAAACCTCGTCCAACTCCTCGGGCGCAAGGCCGCGGATATCGTACGCGTGGAACACGTGTTGCAGGGATTCGGGCGTAGGCATGTAATTTGATTGACCCAGGGGGCCTTTTTTGATAGGATTCGATTGTAGATTCATTCACTTTTTCACGCAATCACGCCGTATGAACATTGGCTTGATTCTTCTCATCGTGGTCGTCGTCATCGCGGGATGGGCCATCCTGGTCTTCAACGGCCTCGTAACCCTCAAAAACCGCACGGACGAAGCCTGGTCCGACATCGACGTCCAGCTCAAGCGCCGGTACGATCTCATCCCGAACATCATCGAGACGGTGAAGGGCTATGCCGCCCATGAATCCGGGACGTTCCAGAAGGTGACCGAGGCCCGGAACATGGCCATGGGCGCCAAGACGATGGCCGAACACGCACAGTCCGAGAACATGCTCTCTGAGACGCTGAAGAGCCTGTTCGCGGTCGCTGAAGCGTACCCCGAGCTCAAGGCGAACACCAACTTCCTCCATCTGCAGCAGGAGCTCGCGGACACGGAGGACAAGATCCAGGCGTCCCGTCGCTTCTACAACGGCAACGTCCGCGACTTCAACACGAAGCTCCAGGTGTTCCCGACCAACCTGATCGGCGGCATGCTCGGCTTCACGAAGCGCGACTTCTTCGAGATCGCAGAAGCAGAGAAGGCGGTGCCACAGGTAAAATTCTGAACCCCATGTAGGGACGAACCTCGCGTTCGCCCATTCGGGCAGGCGATGACGAGCATCGCCCCTACAGAATTCATGTACTCCCAGATCGACTCGAATCGTCGGAAGACGTGGCTCCTCATCATCGCGGTGACGGGGCTGTTGGTCGCTGTCGGGTGGACGTACGGCTACGTCATCTCGGACACGGGTCCGGCGGCGCTCATCCTCGCGCTTGCGGTCTCGCTCGGCATGACGCTCATCTCCTGGTACGCTGGCGACAAGGTCGCGCTCGCGACGACCGGCGCCAAGGAGCTCACGGACCGTAGCCAGTTCATGACGCTCTGGAACACGGTCGAGAACCTCGCCATCACCGCAGGGATCCCGCGTCCGCGCATCTACGTCATCGACGACGACGCGCCCAACGCGTTTGCGACCGGACGCGATCCGGAACATGCGTCCGTCGCTGTCACGACGGGCCTCCTGCGTCGCCTGGAGAAAATCGAGCTCGAAGGCGTCCTCGCGCACGAGATGAGCCACATCAAGAACCTGGACATCCGCGTAATGATGGTCGTCATCGTGCTCGTCGGCGCCATGGCTATCATCGGCGACTGGTTCCTGCGCAGTGGCCTGCAGCGCGGGTCACGGGACAAGAACACCGGCCCCATCCCGCTCATCGTCGGTCTCGCGTTCCTCATCCTCGCGCCGCTCATCGGCGAACTCGTGAAGCTCGCCATCTCGCGCAAACGCGAATACCTCGCGGACGCGAGCGGCGCCCTGCTCACGCGCTATCCCGACGGCCTCGCCCGCGCGCTCGAGAAGATCCGCGACGCCGGCGTATCCATGCAGAAGACCTCGTCCGCGACGAACCATCTGTGGATTTCGTCCCCGACGACGAAAGGTGTCGGTTCGCGCGTCCAATCCCTCTTCTCGACCCATCCACCCATCGACGACCGCATCGGGAAGTTGAGAGGAATGATTTCAAGCTCCTAGCTACCCGCTCCCCATGTTCTCCCCCGATCTCCTCGACCGATTCACGACCCATCTGAAGGAAGCGCTCCAGAAGGCGCTTGGTTTCGCGATCGCAAACGGACGCGAGCTGGTCGAACCGGGCGACCTTATCGTGGGGCTCATGCACGAGAAGGGGTCTATCGGCGCCGAACTGCTCCAGAAGACAGGATTGACCCGCGAGTCCACGGAGGCGGCGTTCCGCGGTTCACCGAGCACAAAGACGACGCTCGTCACGCCGGACCTCTCGTCCGCGGTCAAGCGCATCATTGAGAAGTGCATCCTTATCGCGCACCTGAACGAACATAAATACATCGGGACGGAACATCTCCTCGCGGCCATCTTCGCCTCGGACGACGCGACACTGAAGACGTTCCTCGACGAACACCTGCCTAATCAATCGCTCCTGCGGGAACAGGTGGAAAACGTCCTTCGATCCACCTCGCGTTTTCCGGACATCGCCGCGACGGATGAAGACTTTGACAGCATCGTGGACGACGCTCAGATGATGCAATCGGGTCCTCGACCGCAGCCAGCGCGCCAAGCCGCTCCTCGTGCGTCCGCGCTCGAAACGTTCGCACGCGACCTGACGAAACCCGATACGGCGGAGAAGCTCGATCCGGTCATCGGCCGTGAAACGGAACTCGACCGCGTCATCGAAATCCTGTGCCGACGGACCAAGAACAACCCTGTCCTGCTCGGCGATCCAGGCGTCGGCAAGACCGCCATCGTCGAAGGATTAGCCAAACGTCTCGCGGCCGGCGACGTGCCGGACGCCCTCTACGGCAAGCAACTCCTCTCGCTCGACCTCGCGCTCACGGTCGCAGGCACGATGTACCGCGGCGAATTCGAGGCGCGTCTTAAGCAAATCGTGGACGAGGCCAAACGCGACCCGAACGTCATCCTTTTCATCGACGAAATCCACTGCATCGTCGGCGCGGGGTCCACGACCGGCTCGCTCGACGCCGCGAATATCCTCAAACCCGCGCTTTCCCGAGGCGAAATCCGCTGCATAGGCGCGACGACCTGGTCCGAATACAAGAAGCATATCGAACCGGATGCCGCGCTCGAACGCCGATTCCAACCCGTGACCGTGGAAGAACCGACGCCTGCGGCGGCGTTCGAGATGCTGAAGGGCCTCGAGGACCGGTACGCGAAGCATCACCACATCAGATATGCACCCGACGCCCTTGCTGTCGCCGTCGACCTCGCGGAACGCTACCTGACGGACCGTCTGTTCCCGGACAAGGTCATCGACCTCATCGACGAGGCCGCGGCATCGGTCATCGCCCGTCGCCAATCCCGAGAAACCATGGAACGTCTGTCCGCGTTGGACGTCGCCATCGGCGCCGCAGAAGAGACGAAGGAGTCGGCGGTACGCGAATCGCGGCTGGAAGACGCCGGAACCGCGGCAGCAGATGTGGTACGCCTCGAGGCGGAACGTGATGCGCTCAATACTTCCCTCCGCGACCAGCTCGACCGCGACTGGCCCATCGTGACCGCCGAGGATGTCGCACGCGTCGTCGCACGCATGTCCGGCGTCCCGCTCTCGACCATCATCTCCTCGGAACGCACGCGGCTCGCGTCACTGGAGGAGAACCTTGAACGGCGCATCGTCGGCCAGACGGCGGCCGTCCGAGACCTCGCGGATGTGGTGCGCCGCTCACGACTCGGCCTCGGCGATCCGACCCGCCCCAAAGCCGCCATCCTCCTCGCCGGACCGTCCGGCACGGGCAAGACCGAATTGGCCCGCGCCCTCGCCCTGGAACTCTTCGGCCGTGAAGATGCGCTCGTGAAGCTCGACATGTCGGAATTCTCCGAAAAACATACGGTCTCCAAGCTCGTCGGCTCGCCAGCCGGTTACGTAGGCTATCGCGAATCCACGCGTCTCACTGACGCCATCCGCAAGCGACCGCACTGCGTCGTCCTGTTCGACGAGTTCGAGAAGGCGCATCACGACGTCCAGAACATCCTCCTCCAGATTTTGGAGGACGGCCGACTCTCCGACGGCACGGGCCGCCCCGTCTCCTTGCGTCAGGCCTACGTCATCCTCACCTCCAACGTAGGTTCCGACCAACTCGCGAAAAAATCCCTCGGCTTCGGCGACGATGCGGGGTCGTTCGAGCATCTCGTACGGCAGGAACTCGCCGAACGGTTCCGTCCGGAACTGCTCAACCGTCTCGACCGGACGCTCGTCTTCACCCCGCTCGGCCGCGATCATCTCAAGGAGATCCTCCGCCGCGAACTCGACGGCATCCTGACGCGTCTCCGCGACACCCAGCGTGTGGCCTGCACGGCTGGAGACGACGTACTCGAATGGCTCCTCTCACAGCCCCTCCCTCCGGAAGAAGGTGCACGCGCCATCCGCCGTCTCGTCGAACGAGAAATCACGGCCGCCATCACGCGTCTACTCACGGACCGCCCGACGAAACGTAAGATTTCCCTCCGCGCTTCCACGAAACGACTGCATGTGACATAAAACGACCTCATGCCTGCTCCCCGTCCCCTCCGTCCCACGCCCCTTCCGACGCCTCCACCCGAGGCGTCCATGGCGAGTGACCTCGCGTCTGCACAGGCTGAGGATATGTTCGCGGAAAGCCGACGCTCCTCGCCGCTCGAACTGCCGACGAAGTCCTATACGGAGGCTCCCGAATATCAGGAACAGCGCGAAAAAGAGGAACGGATGGTGGAGGCAGGAGAGCAATTCGTGGGAGCACCCGTCGTCCCGACCGTCGAGAGATCGAGGGTGTCAGCCGGACCGGAAGCTGCTCATGAACGCGGGTCGAGACGTCGCAGAACCGCTCAATCTCAAGAGACGACCGGTTCCGAACCTCAATCGGAGGCGATGGCGGCCGCTACTATGCAGACACAGCAGGCCGAAGAACGGATAGCCGCCCAACAGTCCGCGAAACGACAACGACAGGAGGGGCAACAGGAACGGGTCCGCACAGCCGCCATACGCCGACTTGCGACACGGAAGATGAAGCGACGTATCATGCTCCGCGTCGCCGCATTCCTCGCTCCAACGTGCCTCTGGGTCTCGCAGGGCATCCTCATCATCATCCTCATCATCATCATCATCGGACTCGCGATGACGAGTTTAGATTCCGCGATCTCGAGCATCCCGAGTTGGTTCAACTGACATGCGTCGAAGACGATGCGAGACCGCTCACGTAGGGCGGTTTTTGTGATACACTGAAAGTCATATGTCCGATCGGACCAAGAAAATCATCTTCGCGATCGTCTTCGCGATTCTTTCCATCGCCATCGGCCTCGGCCTCTGGTATTTCTTCTTCCGTCCGCTCGTCGCGCCGACCGGCCCGACGACGGCTCCGGGGACGCCGACGGGCGAGTTGCCGTCGGCCGGGACCGGCGGACCGGCAGGCGGTGCCGAACCGAGCGGACCGGGCGCTCTACAGCCGAGCGGCGCCGTGCCCATCCAGCCGGGTGTACCCACAGAGGTCGCGCCGTCGCGCGTGACGCTCATCCAAGATTCGGTCACGCAGGCCGTCGTGCCATCGAAGGACGGCGACGGAGCCAGATTCTACAACCCGGAAGACGGCCGCTTCTATCGCGTCAACGCGGACGGGACCGTGACGGCGCTCGCGGATAAGCAGTTCCTGAACGTAAAAACCGTGAGCTGGGCGAACCGCGACGACCAAGCCATCCTCGAGTTTCCGGACGGTTCCAACGTCTTCTATAATTTTGACAGCAAGCGCCAAGTCACGCTTCCCAAGCACTGGCGCGACTTCGATTTCTCCCCTGACGACGGGCAAATCGCCGCCAAGAGCGTAGGTCTCGATCCGTCCAACCGCTTCCTTATCGTCTCTAATCCCGACGGCAACGAGGCAAAAGCTGTCGAATCGCTCGGCACCAACGCCGACAAGGTCCTCGTGAACTGGTCACCGAACAATCAAGTCATCGCCTTCTCCTCGACCGGAAACCCGCAGAGCGAGGGAGCACAGGAGGTCCTGCTTATCGGCGAGAACCGCGAGAACTTCAAGTCGCTCGTCGTCCCGGGCCGCGGGTTCCTCCCGAATTGGTCCCCGACCGGACGACAGATCCTCTACAGCGTCTATCATGAACGGACGCAGATGAAACCCTCCCTCTGGATCTCGGGCGGCGTGGGCGACCAGATCGGCGAGGACCGACGAAGCATCAACCTCCAGACCTGGGCGGACAAATGCGCATGGAAGAACGAGACGCAGGTCATCTGCGGCGTCCCGCAAACGCTCGACACGGGTGCAGGTCTCGCGCGCGACAATTTCTCCGGCGTCCCGGATGATATCTTCCTCGTCGACCTCCGCACGGGCGTCTCGACCAAAATCAGCACGTCGGACCAGACCCATCCCATCCGAAGCCCGGTCTTGAGCGACGATGGCAAGAAGCTGATGTTCTCCGATGCCGCGAACGGACGACTGTACAGCTATGACCTCCCGTGACCTATGAGCCGCCAACGTCTCATCATCCTCTGCCTCTGCGTCGCGGCGTTCGTGTTGCTCTCCGCGGCCCTGATCCAAAACCGAATCCAATTCAACCGCACGAACTTCCAGGTCGGGTCCGTACCCATGGAGTTGGTGAATCAGATCCTCCCGAAGGACGTCCCGCTCTCGTCCATGCGTCCTCCGGCCATCCGCGCGAGCGACCCCATCCGCTTCGGCAACGCGACCTCGCTCATCTCCATCATCGAGTACGCCGATTACCAGTGCGAAGGATGCCAAGCCATGGATGCGGTCATCCATCGCATCGCACGACAGTACGGAGGAAAGGTCCGCGTCGTCTGGCGCGACCTCCCGGCTGAATCCGTGCATCGTCAGGCCATCCCTGCCGCCGCGTTCGCGCGATGTGCGGGCCTGCAGGGCGCGTATTGGCCGGTGCATGACGAACTCATGCAAGCTTCGTCGCTCGGTGAAAGCACATACGACACCATCATCAAGGACCTCGGGCTGGATCGGTCGTTCATCAACGCCTGCCGAAAGTCGGACGAGGTCGCGGCCGCCATCCGCGAAGACGCAGACGAAGCGCGAGGCGACGGCATCAAGAGCGTCCCCTTCTTCTACGTCGGCACGCAGGCCTTCGACGGCGCCATCGACGAAGATATGCTGAAGGCCGCCATCGAGACCGCGCTCGGCTCCTGATCCCATGATTCCTTCCGCACGACGGACGACGTTCCTCCGCATCGCAACGCTCGCGATGGTGTCCGCCTGGTCGTTCCTCGCCGTCGCGCCCGCATCCGCAATCTCCTGTTGCGAGTGCATCTCCTCCAACAACCCCAAATCCAGCATCTGTATCAAGACGTCCTTCTCCTGTTCGAAATTGACGGAAGAGACCCGAAACCCGAACGTCAAGGACCTCATCTGCGCCGAAACGTTGAACGAGGCGAAATGCGCCACGATCGCGCAAGGAGGTATCTGTTCCAGTGCCCCGACAGATGAAATTCTCTATACCGCACCGGCGACGACGGAGAAGCCGAACGATGATGCACCGCCGCTTCCGAAACCTCCCGTCCTAGGTATCTCGATACCACGTTTGGAATTTTCAGAAGACATCTTCATAGGGGGTGGGGAAATCCTTGTTCCTTGGATCGCACAATACATCTCTGCAGCCTACAAGTATCTCCTCGGCACGACGATTATCGCGGCCGCAGTCATGATCGTGTACGGAGGATTCCTGTATATCGTAGGATCAACAGTTGGTTCAATCGAAAAAGGGAAAGCGGCGATTTTCGACGCGATCATCGGCCTATTGCTCATCCTGGGTTCCTATACGATCTTCGCTACCATCAATCCCGCAACCGTCTCCCCGACATCTATCCAAATCAAGATGGTCGAACGGGACGCCTTCCTGGACCCGAAGAAGGAATATGCCCGCGTAATGGAAGCTGCGACAGTGAAGGCCCCGGCACAAGGGATGATCGAAATTCCCGTCATAGATGCTCCATACGAAGGGGTTCCAATCTCGGTCCCGAGTACGCCTCCATCGCAGGTGCCGACAATCCCTTCTTCGGGAAGCGCGCCCGCGCCCACTCCTCTTGAGCCAGGCCAAGTCGTCACAGATAAAAATGGGAATCTCGTGGCACAAGGAAACTGCCCGAGCGACATGGTCCCGATCAAACACAGTCAGGCGTATACAGAAAAGACGGGAAAGACGGTCGAATCCTTTTGTATAGACCGCTATGAAGCTCCAAATATCCAAGGTCAGATGCCCTTCAACGGCTACACGGAGGTAGAGGCGGACTGGTACTGTCATGAACGCGGAAAACGGCTCTGTTCCTCATCCGAATGGGTGCGCGCGTGCCTTGGTCCAAATGGCGAAAACACATACGGATACGGGTCGGGATTTATCGTAGGCGAAATCATCAGTGCCTTCGACCCAAGCCGTTACAACGGACCGACACCCTCGCTGTCTGACGCGGGAAGTAGGCCGCCCGTCGCCACGGGGAAGCCAAAAGCACCATGCAACTACGACAGCAACCGAAAAATTGGACTAAAGGAAACGACCGGACATGCGCTCGATCCACAGTTCTATCCTCTCGCGAAATCGGCAGATGAGAGCATCTGGAGTGCGGACAACAAAAAAATCCAAGACTCGTCGAATGCGGCGAAACGATGGCCTCAAAAACTCGAGGCTCTCAAGCAATATCTGGCGGCAATCACAGGCGCGGAACCGAGCGGAAGTCGATCCTGCGTCAGCGAGGAGGGTCCCATCGATATGACCGCGAATGTCCAAGAAATTTCCTTGACGGACGCATCCGCGCTCATGACCATCGATGAACGTATACAGATGGCGGAAGCCTACAATAGGACCTGCCCAGCCAAGGGAGACTGCTCGGGAACAAAACCCTATACGTGGCACGGTTTTTTTTGGGAACCGGTGGCTCACCTCGCCAATCCGACGGCTCGGCCGACCTGCACCGTCGTCTGGGGGAAGGGGCATGCCGTCGGGTGGCGGGCAATGGAAAACGGTTTCCGGTGCTGCATGAACCTGTCGCACTGATACCGCTTTTCTTAACTTCCTACTTCGGTCTCACGATAGCCGTAATCGGCGTCCAGTTCCCACAACTTGGTTTAAGACAAATCGTCTTGGAATTCGGATTCTTTCCCCACCCCGGTCCCTGAACGAGTTGAGCCAGCCCATCGCTTTTCCAACCCACGAATAGGGCGGAGTGCTGGCCTCCGCAGCTTGCATTCCCATTATACACTTGAATATAATCGCCCGGCTGTAATTCAGTTAACCATCCGGTGGGATAATCTGGCATTTCCTGAAGTAGCTTCTTCACCTCCGCTCTGGCTTCTGCACCATCTTTGATGCACGAGGGGTTGGGCTCGCAAGGCTTTTCATTCGTACACCTCAAATTGATAATTTTCAAAGATACGCTTGTCGATAATCCCTTGACTGATTTGACGTTGCTATCCTTCCCCATCGTCGAGACCTTACATACCCCTTTGAGGCATGCGGAATCGATAGCATCTGTAAGTGCCCAAATATTCGCTGCTGTATTGGCACATGTCCCAAGATGGACATCGCATTTCAATGCCGCGTTTGCAGCCTGCTCAAGCCGCTCATTGAACGTTACGCCCGTAATGAGGGGCTTGATCTTTTCGAAGAATTCCTGGGTCCTTTGATCCTTCGCAATCGCCAGATACGACTTCCCCGCATCCTTTCCTGAAGGTAAAACCGTCAGCGGATTCGTCAATGTCACTGGACAGTTTGTAAACGCTGGCGTCTCAGATTGAGCCGTGCCTTCCGGAATCACGACACTACTGCTCTGCGGCCCGACCGTCGGCGTGATACCCGTTTCCTCATATGTCCTCTGTAGGGCCGAATCCACAAATTCAAAGGGAGTGCCTTTAATGACCGTAACCTTGATCGGAGGAAGAACCGTCAAGGACGGATTCATGACCTGAAGGATTGTATAACTCCCGAGAATAAGGAGGAGACCGACGATGGCGTCCGAAATCACGTCCTTCCCGCCCTTCACGCCCACTCCGGTCGACCCAACGATATATTTAAACCCTCCATACACAATCATGATCGCGGCGGCGATGATGGCTACGCCGACGGCATATTGGTAGAACGTCCCGATATACACAGCAAGGAACGGGATTGAGATGCTGTTTCCGGAGCGGACGATAGGATACTTGCTCCAGTCGAGGCCGGGCGGGCTGAAAGAAAGGCTGGGTGCAAAATATTTCTCTGCGGAAACCTCGTGCACCAAGACGAACCCTGAAAACACCAGTGAGAGGAACACGGCGGACGCGAGAATCCTAATATGCATGCGCTTCAAGTATACCGAAATATACGAAAATCCCCTAGCGGGAAGGCGTGGTACAATGTCCCCATGAACCGTGTCGCGAAAGCCGGGGCTCTCGGATGCGTCATGCTTTTCGGGCTGACGTCGTTCGCGCCTGAGGTGTTCGCATCGACCTGTTGCAAATGCATCTCACCCGACAACCCGAAGAACAACATCTGCATCACGACGTCGAAACCGGACTGTGCGTCCCTCAAGACGACGAGCGAGAACGCTAAGGTCAAAGCACTGACGTGCGATCTGATACTGAACGAATCCCAGTGCAAACAAGTCTCCGAGGGAGGAATCTGCTACGGATCACCTGTCGCGGAACCCGCATACACGGGCAAGTCAGGAGGAAGTCTGGATCTAGAGAGCGACCTGACCATTACGCCCCCGACCTTAGGCGTCTCGATACCGGGGTTGACATTCGCGTCCAAAATCTTCGAGCGAGAAGGATACGTGGAAATCCCATTCCTCGCCCAGTATATCGCTGCGGCCTCCGCGTACCTCTCGATCGTTGGCATCCTGGCCGCCGCCGTCATGGTCGTCTACGGCGGATTCCGCTATATCACGGGAAGCACGGTGCAGAACATTCAAAAAGGCAAAGAAATCCTCATCGATTCCATCGTCGGGATGGTATTGGTGCTTGGCGCGGTCACGATTTTGAAGACCATCAACCCTAGGACCATAACGCTTGAGGCCATCAGAATCGAAACCATTGATGCGATAGATATCGGGACCTACAACCCGACGGTCCGGGTGGGTGATGACCCCTCGCTCGCGTCACGCTATACGCCACCTGTGAAACGGACGCGCCTGCCGATTAGAACGACCGCGTCCTCCGGCGGTCCGAAGGATATCGTAGACGATATCATCGCCGGCGCGGAGGCGGCCGGCCTGAATCCCTGCCTCGTGCTGGCGAACTGCCATCAGGAAACGCGACTGAACGCCTTATGGAACGGCCAGCCGTACGGGACGCCCAAGGAAAAGGCCATCGGATGCGGCGCGTGCGGCGTGACCATGAACAATCTTCGCGGCGGTACGGTATTCGCGAAAAAAATCAAGGAGCGTTATCCGGATTTTCCGGACCTGCCGAACGACCGGAAGGCGAAGTTGACCCAAGAAGACCGGGTGAGGATCTGTGACTGGCTACTGAAAAACCATGAAGGCGACGCATACGCATCGGCCCTCCTACTCTCCGAAAGCGTCAACGCCGCGAAAGGAAACGAAATTTTCGGGCTCGCAGGATACAAGGCCGGATACGTCTCCATGCAGAAATGGGCGACGGCGAACGGCTGCACCCCGCGTCCGGGATACACGTTCAAACAGGCGTTGACGCAAATCGACCAAGCTATGAAGATTTCCTGCGTCCCGCATATCGTCGCCATCCCGAGCACGGGCGCACCTCCGCCCGGATGTCCCGAAGATAAATACGTCTGTACGGATGCGAAACCAAACAAAGCATCGGTCTATGTGGGCCATTGTAGTGACGGACGTGAATGTAAGGCGATGATCACGGACACGGCGGTGAAACACATACTGGAAGTGTATCCTCAGATAGTTAAGGACTACAGGTGCGATCAGTGATCAGACCTTGGCGTCTCCGCGCGGACATGGCAGGCTTGTGGCCATGAAAGGCCCCGTCTACACGTGCACCAAATGCGACGCGCAGTTCCCGAAATGGTCGGGACGATGCACGTCGTGCGGGGCGTGGGGGTCGATAGGACAAGAAGCGAGAAGCGAGAAGCGAGAAGATGCGAGCAGACCGAAGGCGGCGCCGGGCGCGACGGCCTCGTTTGCAGAGGATAGCGCCGTCACACATGCGAACGCGGAACCGACCGGCTTCGCGACCGTGGACCGTCTGCTCGCCGGCGGCATCGTCGAAGGGTCGATGACGCTCGTCGCGGGCGAGCCGGGCGTCGGCAAATCGACCTTGCTCGCCCAGCTCGCACTCGTCGTCGCCGGGGCCGGAAAAACCGTGCTCTACGTCACGGGCGAGGAATCCCCCAGCCAAATCAAGCGCCGCCTCCAGCGTCTCTCGAAGGACATTCCGAAAGGATTGCGTTTCCTCGACACGACGGACGCGCCGACCATCGCGGCCACGGTCGTGGACATCGGCCCGGCGCTGACCATCGTGGACTCGGTGCAGACGCTACGGTGCGCCGATGCGTCCGGCGAGCCCGGGAGCGTCACGCAGGTCAAGGCCTGCGCCGCCACGCTCACCGAGGCCGCAAAGCGCTCGAAACATCCCGTCATCCTCGTCGGGCAAGTCACGAAGGACGGCGACGTCGCCGGTCCGCGCCTGCTCGAACACATCGTGGACACGGTCCTCTTCCTAGAAGGCGATCGCATGCATCGCTATCGCCTGCTCCGCCTGCTCAAGCATCGTTTCGGCCCCACGGACGACATCGCGCTCCTTTCCATGACCGAGAAGGGCCTCGAGGCCGTGGAAGACGCTTCGACCGAACTGCTCCGCGACCGCCCGGCCAACGCGGCAGGTTCGTCCGTCTCGTGCATCATCGAGGGACGTCGGCCGCTTCTCATCGAGATCCAGGCGCTCGTCTCCCCTGCCGGCTATTCCACGCCCGTCCGCCGCACGACCGGCATCGACCCGGCGCGCCTCGGCATGCTCCTCGCGGTCCTCGCACGCCGCTCCGGCGTTCAGGCGCTCGACAAGGACGTCTATGCGAACGCGGCCGGCGGATTCGACGCACGCGACCCCAGCGTGGATCTCGCGGTGGCCACGGCCATCGCCAGCGCCATCAAGGACACGCCCCTCGACCCGCGCCTCGCGCTCTTCGGCGAAGTCGGCCTCGCCGGCGAACTCCGTCCCGTCTCGTTGCCGGACGCGCGGCTCAAGGAGATGTCGCGGCTCGGCTTCCGAATCGCTATCGTCCCCAAAGGTCAGGCGAAGCACGCGCCGAAAGGACTGGACGCGAAAGAGGCCTCGTCGCTCCGAGAGGCCTTCCAAATCATGCGGATCGTGTAGCTCCCCTGTCATTCCGACCGAGGAGGCTCTGCGACGAGCGGAGGAAACCCTTCATGCATGATTCTGAAGCGTTCCCTCGACTCGTCGGACTCGCTCGGGATGACGGAAAATTGTCATTCCGACCGAGGAGGCTCTGCGACGAGCGGA
>JAHJRN010000043.1 GCA_018830865.1 Patescibacteria group bacterium
CAGCTTTCAGCAATCAGCTAAAGCCTGAGGGTTCAGAGCCGAGGGCTGGTACAGAATGAAGGATTTTAGAAGGTTGAACGTATGGCAAAAGGCTCACGAAATGGCACTGTCCGTATATAAAGCTACGCTGTCTTTTCCCCGGGAAGAGATGTACGGACTTGTAAGTCAGCTCCGAAGAGCTGCCTCATCAGTCCCAGCCAACATTAATGAGACCGAATATCACCTACTCCTGGGCCGAGAACTGGGATACTTACACATAGAAACTTATCAAGTATTGAATGAGCAGGTAACAGAAGTCAAACGCATGCTTACAGGGTTCATACGAAAGCTGATGACTGAGCGCTTACCCACGGGAGTGCCATGACTGAGATAGATGCCTATAATGAGGCGCTCAAAAGCGGTCAGTACCAAAAGCCCGGCGGGCTTCTGGGTAAATACGATAACGTGCGCCGCTTCTGGGAGGATGAGGAGCTTGGACTTTACCTGAGACCCTACCTGGAACGGCTGGTAGCTAGAAGGAAGGAGCGCGGCGAAAGGCTTCGCATGCTAGACCTGGGATGTGGCAGCGGGGACAGCTTCGAGTTCATCACCAGCATCAGCAGCCAGTCCTTGATTTCAAAGCATAACACAAAGGTTATAGAGCCTGACATGGTTGAGGTTTACAAAGGAATTGATATAAACGAGGGGCTGCTGAGACAAGCACAGGCTATCTACGGCGGCAGACAGAATATGGTCTTCGTCCGGTCGGACTTCAATGACTATGATTTCTCTAGCGAAGAGCCCTATGACCTGTATCTAGCTAACTATGGAACGCTATGCCACAACACCGATGAGCAGACTGTGGAACTCTTGAGCAACATTGCCAAGCACAGCAAAGATGGTGCCCTCATCATGGTTGACTGGCTGGGGCGCTTCTCCTACGAGTGGCAGACACTGTGGACAAAGGATGTTGAGCATAACCAGTGGATGGACTATGTCATCTCTTACATATACTCAGACAGTGGGGGGAAAGAGCAGCCGTTGACCCATTTCCCACTAAGGATTATGGGGCGCCAGGAGGTTCTGCATATTTATCGCCAAGCCAAAAGGAAGGCGGGAGGAATTATCACATTGCGGAAGCTAGCTGACCGTTCGTCATTCGTGGGGCGGCACATGGACACCGCTCAATATAATCCCCACTGTCAACCCCTGCGCCGATTGGTCAATTCTCTTTTTGAGCCCGACCTGTGCACCAATCTTGATGAGGTATTGGTTGTCTATGTTCCCAGAGATGGCTTCGCCGAGGTAAACGCCTACCACCAGAGGCTGGCTGATTGCTGGAACTATCTGGTAACCTATACTAAGGCACTGCTTGAGGGAAGCAAGCTCCCGGAAGCCTTGACAGAGATGCCTCAGCCGCTTAGTAGAGCGCTCAGTGCCATGAAGGGCGCAGTGACAGCGGCAGCTAGGATGAAAATAGGGAATCCTCGGGCTAGCCTAGTCGAGCCGCAATTGGGCTACTGCCTCAGGGAGCTCGAGATGGGGCTTCAGCGGGGGTGGGGGTGCGGGCATGGGCTGGTGGCTGTCTTTGAGGTGGTAAAGTGAGAGCTTTTGTCATCATTTTACAGGAGGTTTATAAATATGGCGGGAATCTCAGGAACTAGCTCAGGCAGTAAAGGTGCCTTAGAGTTGATGTTGGGCAGGCTACATCACCGAGGACCTGAGAGCAAGTGGATACACCTTGGGAAGAGAGTTGCCCTTGGATGCTGTGTTCTACCTTCAGAGGCTCATCATTCAGGAAGAACGCACTCACAGATGGCTAACACAGTTGTGGTAATAGATGGTCATCTCTACTCCGAGGATGGGGTGCAGTTGCCTGAAGCAGACCTTTTGGTTAGCCTTTATAGCCGATTTGGTCCTAGATTTGTAGAGCGGTTGGATGGTGATTTTGCCCTTTGTTTAGCCACTGATAGCGAGCTAATAGTGGCTAGGGACTCGGTGGGACTGCGACCGCTCTTTTACGGCTTCAAGGATGGTGCTCTTTACTTCGCCTCCGAGGCCAAGGCGCTTTGCCCGGTGGCTGACGATATCAAGGAATTTCCTCCCGGGTATGTATACACTTCGTCCGAAGGCTTCCGGAGGTATACCCCTCAGGTTGACGCGGTTCCCGGTTTTGACAGCCCGGAACAGGCTGCCAAAGTCCTCGCCCGGCTAGTAGAGGAAGCGGTGCAAAAAAGGATGGCTGACAACGCAGTTGAGGGGGTTCTGTTAAGCGGGGGGCTGGACAGCAGTATCATCGCCTGCGTGGCAAAGGAGTGCAAGCCAGATATTAAGGCCTTTACCGTGAGCGTGGAGGGTGGCGAGGATCTTCCACTGGCGCGGGACATGGCTCGTTATTTAGGGATTGAACATCATGTACACATGTATACTGAGAGTGACGTCATAGAGGTGTTATCTCGGGTTATCTATCACCTTGAGTCCTTTGACGAAGATAATGTGCACGGAGCGGTGGCTAATTTCTTCGCTTCACGGCTGGCGGCTCGTCATACTAAGTGCGTCCTGACTGGGGAAGGGGCTGATGAATTCCTTGGGGGATACCATGAACAATTAAGGCGGGCAAAAGATGAAAAGGAGGTGGCCAGGCTCATCGATAAGCTTATCGCTGTTGCCTACAATACAGGATTGCAGAGGTTAGACCGGATGATGGCAGTTCATTCCCTGGAGTTTCGTACCCCTTTTCTCGACCAGAGGGTGACTAACTTCTGCTTGAAGGTGCCAACAAGCTGGAAGGTTTATGGTGCGGGGCGAATAGGGAAGTGGCTCCTCCGCCGGGCATTCTCCAATCGCC
>JAHJRN010000002.1 GCA_018830865.1 Patescibacteria group bacterium
AAGCAGATGATGTACATGATGCCGATCGTCACCGTGTTCATCGGTATCTCGTTGCCCGGCGGCCTTACGCTCTACTGGCTCGTGATGAGCCTCCTCACGGTGGCGCAACAAGCGTTGTTCCTCCGTCGACCGACCCCACCCAAGATCGAGGCGCATCTGTCCTGATCCCATCCGTCATTCCGTAGTGGCGCGGGTTCCGCGCCCTTTCGGTTTGCCGCGGGCCGTCCGAGTGGGTACGCTTTCGCCATGCCTATCAGTCAACGGCGCCTCATGGGGATTCCCGTCAGGACACGGTCCGGTACCGTCGTCGGGAGACTGACGGACCTGCTCGTCGAGACGGACACGGGACGCGTCGCGTTCCTGCTCGTCCGCAGCCGCGGATTCATCCCGGGCCTCATGGACCAGGATCTGCGCGTCGCCTGGACGCAGGTGGTTTCCCTGTCGGAGCAGGAGGCAATCGTCGCGGACAACGCCGTCCCGTCCGGCGCGACGCGGTTCATCGCCGGCCTTGTCGGGAAGAAGCACATCGCATGATCCGCGACGCGTTGCTCCGGTCCTTGGCGTTCCATCGGACATGGGGCCACGCGCCGACCGTGGCGGAGTGGATCTCGACACTCGATACGGGCGATGTCGCGACGTCGGAACGTCGACCCACGTGTGTGGATGTCGATGCCGCGGTCCACGCACTCGAAGAGGAGGGCGTCGTCGTATCGCATGGTCGTGTCGCGTTTGCGGAGGACGTGGATGACATCGGACGTCAGCGCATCGATGAAGCATGGGCCCCGCGTAAACGACGTGCCGTCCGCGTTGCCGTCCGTCTGTTGTCGCGGCTTTCGTCCGTCCGTTTCGTCGCGCTCTGCAACACCGCGGCGCTCGGGCATGCACGCGACAACGGCGACCTCGACCTCTTCGTCGTCGTCCGACAGGGGACCATCTTTTCGACACGTCTGCTCGCCGCGGCGCTCTTTGAGGCATTGGGCCGACGTCCGCGCCTAGGTCGCGAGCGTGATGCGGTCTGCCTGTCGTATTTCGTGACGGACGACAGCCTCGACCTCTCGCCGCACATGCTTCTCGGGGAGGATCCCTATTTCCGGTATTGGTTTCTTTCATTCGTTCCGTTCTATGACGACGGCATAGGTGTGGCGCTTTGGGACGCGAATGCCGCCATCACCGCACGACATCCATGTGCGAGGCGTTGGATGGTCCCGCCGGATATCCGCATCGAGACACCTCGTCTCCGCTTGCCGGTCCCGCGGTCCACCGAACGGCTCGCGTCCGTCATTTCGACGCGCGCATTCCCGACGCGCATCCGTGGGATGATGAACGTCGACACGCGCGTCATGGTTTCGCCGCATGTCCTGAAGCTTCACGTGGACGACCGCCGCGAGGACTATCGGAACGCCTACGAATTCCTTTGCCGCTCGAAACGCCTATCGCCATGATCCAACGCCTCTTTTCCGTCTGCTGGCGGCTCACCATCCTCGTCCTGCCATGGCAAACGCGCTGGTTCGGCGACGCGTCGCTTGTGGGATGGCCATGGGAGCAGGGGAGATGGTCGGTCTATGTCTCGTGGCTCCTCATCGTCGCGACCGTCATCCTTGGGCTCCTCGTCCGTCGTCCCGGGCGTTTCGATCTCCGGAAGCGACGCGGTCCGATCGTGGCGGTCGGACTCCTCCTGCTCGTGACGGTCGCCGCCTGCGGGACCGACGTCGCCGTGTGGAAACCCGCATTGCAATGGTGGACCCAGGTCACCCTCCTCGCCCTATTCGTTTGGACGCTCGTCCGCGCCGGTATCCCTCGCCGCACGCTCGCCGTATGGTCCGTCGCGGCGATGATGCCGCACGTAGTGCTCGGCGTCTGGCAGTACGCCCTCCAGAGGGTCGTCGGCCATCCGTGGCTCGGCATCGCGACGCAGTTGCCTGAGGATGCGGGCGTCTCGGTCATCGAGCATAGCGTCTATCGTGTCCTCCGCATGTACGGCGGCTTCCCGCACCCGAACATCTTCGGCGGATGGGCGGCCGTCGGGTATCTCCTCTCGCTCTGGCTCGCCGCGACAGCCGCGACCAAGTCGCGTGCGCTCTGGTGGTCGGCCGCATCTGCCTCGCTTGCGGTCGCGCTCCTCTTGACCTACGCGCGCGGCGCCTGGATCGCGTCCGCGGTCGGAACGCTCGTCCTCGTCGGAACGATCGTTCGCGCTCATGTCGCCAAACGTCCCGAACCGGAAGGGGAGACGACGTCGCTCCAATATCTCGTTGCCGCGGTCGCCGCGTCTATCCTCATTGCCGTCGCGGTCGCCGTACCGCAGGCTGACCATCTCGCGACACGTTTCCATCCGAGCGAACGGCTCGAGGCAAAATCCGTCGAAGCGCGCCTCTCGAGCTTCAGCCTCGGCCTCGACCTCGTACGTCGGCACCCATTCATCGGCATCGGCCCGAACGCCGACCTGCTCGACATGAGCCGTCGTCTCGGTACAGAGACGTCGACGGAGCCGCTCGAACCGCCGCATATCGGGTATCTGCTCGCGTTCGCGGACGTCGGTGCCGTCGGCCTTCTCGCGCTTTCGTATCTGGGATGGCTTCTTGTCAGCGCCGCCTGTCGACACAAAGATTTCGCCCGCGTCATCCTCTCTACACTCGTCATCCTCGCCGTGTTCGATCATTATCCCTGGTCCCTCTGGGCTGGGCAGTCGCTCGTCGCTCTAGTCGTCGCGATTGTGCTCACAGAGCCCCCGCCGTCCCGGCGGGAAGGGGGGTCTTGACGGTTTCCTCGGAGAACGGCAAGATACGTCCGTCGGTCGTTTAGCACTCGAAGAGGTCTTGTGCTAATGCGATCTTTTACAGCTCACTCATCAACCCATCTTTCAGAACGCTATGCAGCTACGTCCATTGGGCGACCGGGTCATCGTGAGGCCCGCCGCCAAGGAGGAGATGACCAAAGCCGGCATCATCCTTCCCGATACCGTCGACAAGGAGCGTCCGGAACAGGGCGAAATCATCGCCGTGGGTCCGGGGCGTCTGCTCGACAGCGGCACGCGCGCCGCGATGAGCCTCAAGGTCGGCGATAAGATCGTCTTCAAGAAGTACTCGCCTGACGAGGTGAAGGTCGAGGATCAGGAAGTCCTGGTCATCGCCGAGTCCGACGTCATGGCCGTCATCGAATAACTATATGGCAAAGCAGATTATCTTCGACGAACAGGCGCGGCAGGCTCTGAAGCGCGGCGTGGACCAGCTCGCGAACGCGGTGAAGGTCACGCTTGGTCCGAAGGGCCGTAACGTCGTGCTCGACAAGGGATACGGCTCGCCGACCATCACCAAGGACGGCGTCACCGTCGCCAAGGACATCGAGCTCGAGGACAAGATCGAGAACCTCGGCGCGGAACTCGTGAAGGAGGTCGCGTCCAAGACGAACGACGTCGCGGGCGACGGAACCACGACCGCGACCGTGCTCGCGCAGGCGATGATCGCCGAGGGCATCAAGAACATCACGGCCGGTGCCAATCCGCTCTCGGTGAAGCGCGGTATGGAGGTAGGCGTCGAGGCCATCGTCAAGGAACTGAAGGAGAAGATCTCGAAGCCGGTCTCGTCCGACGAGGAGATCCAGCAGGTCGCGTCCATCTCGGCGAACGATCCCGAAATCGGCAAGACCATCGCGGCCGCCATCAAGCAGGTCGGTCAGGACGGCGTCATCACGGTCGAGGAATCGCAGACGTTCGGCGTCGACACCGAGGTCGTGCAAGGCATGCGCATCGAGAAGGGCTATGCCGCGCCGTACATGGTGACGAATCCGGAGCGGATGGAAGCCGAGTACTCGGACCCGTACATCCTCGTCACGGACAAGAAAATCTCGTCCATCCAGGACATCCTGCCCATCCTCGAGAAGGTGGTGCAGTCCGGCAAGAAGGAGATCGTCATCGTGGCGGAGGACGTGGAAGGTGAGGCGCTCACGACGCTCGTCGTGAACAAGCTCCGCGGCACGTTCCACGCGCTAGCGGTGAAGGCGCCGGGCTTCGGCGACCGTCGCAAGGAGATGCTCCAGGACATCGCGACCGTCACGGGCGCGGCGTTCGTGAGCGAGGAGGTCGGCCGCAAGCTCGATACGATCGAACTGATCGACCTCGGGTCCGCCCGCAAGGTCGTCTCGACCAAGGACCACACCACGTTCGTGGACGGCAAGGGCACCAAGGATGACGTCGCGGCCCGCGTCGGCCAGATCAGGAAGCAGATCGAGGGCACGGAATCCGATTTCGACAAGGAGAAGCTCCAGGAACGGCTCGCAAAGCTCTCGGGCGGCGTCGCCGTCATCAAGGTCGGCGCAGCCACGGAAGTCGAGATGAAGGAGAAGAAACACCGCATCGAGGATGCGGTCAGCGCGACCAAGGCGGCCATCGAGGAGGGC
Organism: Patescibacteria group bacterium; assembly: GCA_018830865.1. Classification (GTDB taxonomy): domain Bacteria; phylum Patescibacteriota; class Patescibacteriia; order 2-12-FULL-60-25; family 2-12-FULL-60-25; genus JAHJRN01. Next base: position 4,396 of record JAHJRN010000002.1, read on the forward strand.
ATCGTACCGGGCGGTGGCGTGGCGTATCTGCGCGCGCTCGCGGCGCTCGACACGGTCACGGTCGCGGACGAGGAGGCTGTCGGCATCCGTATCCTGAAGAAGGCGCTCGAGGAGCCCATCCGCGCCATCGCGCAGAACGCGGGCAAGGACGGGTCGGTCGTCGCCGAGGAGGTCAAGAAGAAAACGGGAAGCGAGGGCTATAACGCCGCGCTCGACCGGTACGAGGATCTCTCCAAGGCCGGCATCGTGGATCCGACCAAGGTGACGCGCTCCGCGTTGCAGAACGCGGCGTCCGTCGCGGCCATGTTCCTCACCACCGAGTGCGTGGTCACGGACATCCCGAAGAAGGAGGAGCCAGCGGCCCACGGCCACGGCGGCGGGATGGGGATGGACTACTAAAAAGAAGAAAAAAGCGTCCCGATGAGGGGCGCTTTCGGTTGTGGACATGTTGAGTGGGCTGGGATACACTTTTGTCGATATGCCGGAGAAAATGCCAGCACCGGAGGTGCCGCAACAGCCCGAATCGGAGAAGGGCGGGAAGCTCTACCCGATCAGGATTCATGAACCGGAAAAGGCCCGTGCGCTCATGAACGAACCGAAGAGCATGGAGCAGCTCCTTACGGAGGCCAGAAACAGGTCAAAGAAAGTCGGGGATCCCGAATACGACACGGAAGAGCTTGTCCAGCCGACGGTGAGGATCAATACGTCAGGAAAAGCCGATATTGAGGAAACGAAAGAGATTCCCAAGCCGTTCGCGAAGACGGGTGAGGTCCGTTTCGATTTCAGGCCCGACGAGCTTCCGAGTCCGAACAGGAAATCGGCACCGGGGGGTGAACCGAACGTCTGGAGGGGCGGAAAAGCGGAAGAGTTCCCCGTGGGGACCGTATCCGGGACCATGCCCCATGCATGGACGCCAGATGAAGCGCCGATGAAGGAGTCCGTCAAATTTCCTACAGAGCCGGTTTCCAAACGCCTGAAGAAGACGGGGACGGACGACGATCGAATGATGAATTGATCTTGAACAACCCCTCACATTACTATGTCAGATGACATGAACCAGCAGGTTCCGCCGAATCAGCCGATGCCTCCGATGACGCCTCCGACCCCGCCGCCGTCACAGGGCGCGAACATGTCCTTCGATCCCAAGGATATCGAGGAGAACAAGCTTCTCGCCTGCCTCTCGTATGTCAACATTCTTTTCCTCATCCCGTTGCTCGCGAAGAAGGATTCGAGGTTCTGCCAGGAGCATGCGAAGCAGGGTCTATTGATGTTTCTCGCATTCATCGTCGGTTCGTTCATCTTCTGGTTCCCCGTTATCGGGTGGCTGCTCTGGTTCGCGTACGTGATTATCAACATCGTCGCCTTGGTGAAGTGCCTCATGGGCGAGTTTTGGGAGATTCCGGTCATCGGTCCGTACCGCAAGAAGATCAACCTCTGATCGGACAAAAAGAAACAGCCGGCTGGAGTCGACCCCGAGAGGGGGAACTCCAGCCGGCTTTGTCGTAGGTCCGCTCGCTACGCAACCTGTCGAAGGGCGCGGAGCACGGGGCAGTCGAAAATGATGGTGCCGTTCATGGCGAGCTCCTCGGGGATTTCCACGAGCCTGACACCAGACTCCGGCGCCGTTTCGTCGTTTTCCACGAGCAGAAGCGTGAAGTCGTACTCGTCGAGCGTATCGACCGCCTTGCGACGACGCGCGTCGATTGCGGCGATGAATTCGTCTTCGACCTCGGATGCGGTCGGGACGAGATCCTCACGCGCGAGGGCATTCATCGTCAGGCGGCCGAACTCCCGATCGAGTTGACCAAGCCCCTGTATGGGTTCAAAGGTCTCGTACCAACGGCGACGTCGCCTTCCCCCGCGTGCACGGCCAGCCGGTACGCGGCGCGGTGCACGACCTGGCGACTCCTGTTCGTCGTGGTGGGCGTTGAATTCATCCGCGAACGAGAACGTCTCGGCCGAACACCGAATCGTCGTTTCCAAAGTACGCATCTCCTCCTCCTTTTCCCCCGACTGGACTTCAGCCAGGAACCAGCAAAGATATCACAAAATGGGGCTTTTGTCAAGGGTTTCGTCTCGTGGAAGGTCCTAAAATCTTGATAACAAAGGATTTTTCGGGTAGCGTGTGGCCATGCTGAAGGACATCTCGGTACGCGCGGATGCGCTTCGGGCCAGCATCGACGATGCGTGGCGTGTCTTGGATTTGGATGCGCGGCGCGGGGAGATCGCGGCGCTCGAGGCCGAGACGTCGGCACCGGACTTCTGGTCCGAGCCGGAACGGGCCAAACGTGAGTCGCAGAAGCTCTCGGACCGCAAGAAGGAGTTCGACGCGTGGGCAGGACTCCGGGAGGAGATGCTTGAACTTCAAGAATTGGTCGGAATGGCGCTGAAGGACGACGACGCTTCGTTCGAGCCGGACGCGACGAAGAAGCTTGATGAGCTCGAGAAGCGGTTCACGGCGCTTGAGTTCTCCATGATGTTTTCCGGTGCGCACGATGCGTCGAATGCCGTCATGTCTATCCACGCGGGCGCGGGCGGTACGGATGCGCAGGATTGGGCTGAGATGCTGCAGCGGATGTACTTCCGATACGCGGAGCGAAAAGGGTGGAAGGTTCGTTTGGTTGACGAGAGTCGTGGCGGGGAAGCGGGAATCAAATCCGCGACGTTCTTTGTCGAGGGTCGCCATGCGTATGGGCATCTCAAGGCTGAGGCCGGCGTACATCGTCTTGTTCGTCAGTCGCCGTTCAATGCGGACGCGCTCCGTCAGACGTCGTTTACGCTCGTCGAGGTCGTGCCGGAAATCGATGAGAGTGTGGACGTAGACATCAAGCCTGATGATCTGCGCATCGATACGTTCATGTCTGGCGGCAAGGGAGGACAATCCGTGAACACGACGTATTCCGCGGTCCGCATCGTTCACCTTCCGACGAAGATTACGGTCTCGTGTCAGAACGAACGTTCACAGACGCAGAATCGTGAGACGGCGATGAAAATCCTGCGCAGTAAACTCGTTGCACTGCGCGAGGAGAAGCTGCGTGAGGAGAAAGAGAAGTTGCGCGGCGAGTACCACAGCGCGGAATGGGGGAATCAGATTCGCTCGTACGTCTTGCATCCCTACAAGATGGTGAAGGATCATCGCACCGAGGTGGAATCATCCGATCCAGACACGGTCCTCGAAGGCGACCTCGACCGGTTCGTGGAAGGATATCTTCGCATGGAGGCAGAGAAGCGCGATGTGAAGAAGGAGTTGAACAAGGAATAAGAATCATTCCTTTATTTTTCTCACCACGCCGGTACGCGTGTCTATTTCCACGCGATCGCCGTCTTTTAATAGTTTGGTCGCGAGTTTGGCGCCAACCACGCAGGGTTTTTTCATCTCCCTGGCGACGATGGCCGCGTGGCAGGTCAGGCCGCCTTCGTCGGTCACGATGGCCTTAGCCTCTTTGAGATAAGGGATGAAATGCGGCGTGGTTTGGATGGCCACCAGGATTTTATCCTTCAGCAAACGCCTTTTTATGGCCAAGGATTTTTTGTCCGCGATGATGATTACGCGGCCGGTGATTATTTCATTCGTCCCGTATGCCACCGCGCCCCTTATTTCCTTGCCCTGATTTTTTTCGGCTGTCTTTTGCAGCCACAGGAAGTATCGTTTGATGGCCGATACGGTCTTGGCGTCGTCGATGATTTCCGAAGGCGCTTGCCGCAGATCCAGGTAAATGAATCCGTTGCGTTTTCTGGTCGCGATGGTGTCAGCCAGTTTTTTGTCCGCCGTCTTGCCCTCAAGCCAGGCGCTTACTTCGTTCCGGGTCAGGTATTTCATCAGTTCAAGCGGCTCGATCGTCGATTTCCGATGACCTAGCATGGATTGGAAGAATCGCCACCAGCTTTCGCCCAGCCGTTCTTCCTTAAAGGCCACACTATTCCTCCAGACGTCGTGTTTCTTGGTTATAGCCCCGATGTTCTTCAGCTGATTTGCGTTTTCGGCCAGCTTAAGCCCCAAGGAAAAAATAATCGTAAAATAAGCGCTGGCCAGTTCGTATAGATCCATGGATTTTTTGAACAAAGCTACGCCATCGGTATGGTTGCCTTTGGCCGTGGCTTGCATCAAGCGACGACAGACTTGTTCGATTTTCCGCCAGGTATGGTCATCTTTCACGATATAGTCGGTCAGAAGCCTTGGATTCCTCAAGATCTTTCTATTGGACACGGCATGAAACCGTTTGGCTTGCGCCAGATTAAAGACCCTGATCGGCAGATTTTCGATCAGTGGGATCAGCAGGGTTTCCGTCGCCATGGCGCCATGTTTCCGATTCAGGTATATATCTTGTCCGTGACGTTTGGCGGAATAAAACAGTAGGGACTCATCGGCCCGGATACCGAAAAACCAGAGTTGACTCTTAAGGTAATCGAGCAGGGTTGGCTCCGTGGCTCTACCTTTCCGTAAAGTCGTGATCGGCCGGCATTGCAGGACATAAAGTCCGTTATCGTCCTTGGCCCATTCCACGTCAATGGGAAAGCCGAAATGCTTTTCGATGCGAACGATCAGTTTGGCTAACCGAGTGATATCGCTGTCGGGCAACTTTTGCGCGCCGGCAGCTTTGGTATCTACCTTGCGCCATTCGTCTCCCCCGGAAGGGGAGCGTATTAGCAACTTATCTTGCCGGTTGACGGATCTTTCTTTGATTTGCCAGTCGTTTTTGTTTACCACGTAGCCGTCCGGCGTGATCTGACCCGCGACCACGCTTTCGCCAAGCCCGTATCCCGCCTCGATAAGCATTTGTTTATGGTCTTGTGCCACCGGATGGATGGAAAAACCGACGCCCGCGACGCGGCTGGCAAGCATTTTTTGGACTACCACGGCCATGCTGAAGTCTTGTCCCTGTTTGATTTTGTCACGGCGGTAAGACATGGCGCGCGGCGTGAACAGCGAGGCCCAGCACCTTTTCACGTTCGGCAGAAGTTCATGGGTTGAGGTATTTAGGAAGGTGTCGAACTGACCGGCCCACGACGCCCTCGCAGAATCTTCCGATACGGCGCTTGAGCGCACGGCCACGAATCGCGAGTCGAGCCGGGTGAAATGTTTTTCGATCTCGGCTGCGATATCTTTGGGTAGATCAGCCTTTATGATCAGGTGTCGGATGTTTTTAGCGGTTATTCTGTCGCGCAGGCCGTTTTCATCCAGGAATGCATCAAAAGCGTTAGTCAGGATCACGAAACCGTCCGGCACCGGCACTCCGGCCTGCAGAAGCTCGCCTAATGCGGACCCTTTGCCACCGGCGCTCATGACGTCGCGTTTATCCAGCTCATTCAGCTTTTTTATCCAAGCCATATTGATTGGCATGATAGTATCTCATGTCCTGCGTAGCAAATTCGGGATATTGGTTTTTTCTGTCCTGAAAGAATGTCTTTTGCGTGGCGAGGGCAGGGTCTGTCGATGGATTTGCCGACGGATTCCCTCCTTTGCGGAATAGTAGAAGACAACAACCCGTTGACTCGCGGGTTGTTTTTCTATCCCAGGAAACCCCGGGTGGAGGCCCTGACAACAAGGAAGCCTATCCTAGGAACGAGCCGGAACCCGGGGATGAATGGTCGGCGAGCTTCCAGCGAGCTAACGCGAAGCGCCATGTCCGATGGAGACCCCGGGTGTAGCGAAGCGGAACCCGGGGAGGAGGTCATTGTATAAGGAAATGTCGTTGCGAGGAGCGAGTCCGCGAGCGACGCGGCAATCTTACCTTGATTCTTCGATCAAAGGATTTAGGTAAGATTGCTTCGTCGTCGGACTCCTCGCAACGACGATTTGCTCCAACACTCTCGCAACGCCGATATAAACTGGTATCATGGTCTCCATATGAGACAGCTTGCAGTCGTGACCGGCGGCGCCGGGTTCATCGGGTCGCATCTGACGGATGCGCTCGTCGGCAGGGGATGGGACGTGGCCATCGTCGACGACCTCTCGACCGGGTCGCGGAAGAACGTCTCGCCCGGCGCGACGCTTCATGTCGTGGATATCCGCAAGCCGGCCGCGGCCGCGCTCATCCGGAAGCTGAAACCACATGCCGTGTTCCACCTCGGCGCGCAGGTCAGCGTCACGGAGTCGCTCAAGCGTCCGGCCACGGACGCGGAGACGAACCTCCTCGCCACGACGAATCTTCTCGAAGCGTCGGCGGATGCCAAGGTGAAACGGTTCGTGTTCGCGTCGTCCGCGGCCGTGTTCGGGACGCTCGACATGCCGCTTCCGATGGACGAATCCGCGCCCATCGCGCCCGAATCCCCGTATGGCATCACCAAATACGCGGGCGAGCGGTTCGGCGCGTTCTACCGGTCGAGTCGGAAGCTTCCCTTCGTCGCGTTGCGGTTCGCGAACGTCTACGGCCCGCGGCAGAGCCGGGTGGGCGAGGCGGGCGTGGTCGCCACGTTCGCCAAGCGGATGCTCGCGAAGCAGCCCGTGCGCGTGAACGGCGACGGGACGCAGACGCGCGACTTCGTCTACGTCGGCGACGTCGTCGAAGCGATGCTCGCGGCGCTCGACCGGCCGAAGGCCGTGGGACCGTTTCATGTCGGCACCGGCGTCGAGACGAGCATCGCCGACCTGTTCCGGAGGATAGCCAAGGAGACGGGATACCGGAAGCGGGCGCAGAAGGGACCAAAGGACACGAACGCGGTCATCCGAAGCGCGCTCGACGCGCGGAAGGCGGCAGGCGAGCTCGCCTGGAAGCCGGCGGTCGGTCTCGACGAAGGTCTGCGTGAGACCATCGCGTGGTTCAGGGAGCATCCATGAAGACGCTCCGGACGCGGGACATCGGCGTCGCGGCGAAGGTCGCGGTTTCGGCCTTGAAGCACGGCAGCATCGTCGCGTTCCCGACCGAGACGGCCTACGGCCTCGGCTGCGATCCTCGGGATGCGAAGGCCGTCGCGAAGGTGTTTCGCATCAAGGGACGGAGCGTGTCGAAGGCGCTTCCTCTCGTAGCCGCGTCCGTCGCGCAGGTCCGCGCGGTCGTCGACATCACAGGGATGAACGACAAGCAACGGGCGACGGTCCGCACGCTCATGTCCCGATACTGGCCCGGGCCGTTGACGCTGGTGTTACCGATTCGTTTTGTCGTAGGGGCAATTCATGAATTGCCCCTACGAAAAGTAATCGCACCGCGCGGCGAGGTCGCGATCCGCGTTTCATCTTCGCCGTTCGTCCATGCGATGACAGCCGCATTCGGGTTCCCGGTCGCGGCGACCTCCGCGAACCTCTCGGGCGAGCCGGAGTGCCGGTCGGGACAGGCCGTCGCCCGCGCGTTCCGGTCGCGGAAGCACCGGCCCGATCTCGTCATCGACATGGGAGCGCTGCCCCGTCGCCTCTCCTCGACTATCGTCCGCATCCGTGAGGACGGGAGCGTCGACGTCCTCCGACGCGGCCCCGTCCGCATCGCCCGCGCTTGACCCCACGTCCGAATGGGGATACAACCCCGTGTGAGGTGAGACATGGATGAACGCGTGCACATTTGCAACAATCCGGCTCTTCAGGAAAAACTGACGATTCTACGTGACAAGGACACGTCCGACAGGAAGTTCAGCGAGTTGGTCGGCGAGATGTCGCCCCTCTTGGCCTACGAGGCCATGGCAGGCATCCCCACGGAGGAGGTCGAGGTCATGACGCCGCTTGCCTCGGCGAAGGGCAGGAGGATCGGTGCCACGATCGCGCTCGTGCCCGTGCTCCGTGCCGCGCTCGGCATGGTGGAGGGGATTCGTCGACTCATGCCGAATCTGCGGGTGTACCATCTCGGGATGTTCCGGGATGAAGAGACCCTGACGCCGCAGTGGTACCTCAACAAGCTGCCGCCGGTCCTCTCGTCTGACGGCATCTACTTCCTGCTCGATCCCATGCTCGCGACCGGCAACACGGCCGTCGCCGCCTTGGTGGAGCTGAAGGAGCGCGGGGCGAAGCGCATCACGTACATCGGCCTCATCGCCGCGCCTGAAGGCGTCGCGAACGTCCTGAAGCATTTTCCGGACGTCCACATCTTCACCGCCGCCCTCGACGATCGGCTGAACGAGAAGGGATACATCCTTCCCGGGCTCGGCGATGCGGGCGATCGTCAGTATGGCACCTGACGACAGCGCGTGACGTGCACTTTCCCTCCCCGGCCTCGGCCGGTTTTTTTCTTGCGGGCAATCGGGGTATCGTATGGATATGACACCTACGGACATCAAGGCGGCGTTGAAGGAGCTGGGCGGCGGCGCGAACAAACGCCTCGGCCAGCATTTCCTCATCGACGCGGCTGCGCTCTCGACCGTCGTCGAGACGGCCGGCATCCGTCCCGGGGATCAGGTCCTCGAGGTCGGTCCCGGTTTCGGCGCATTGACGCAGGCGCTACTCGACCGCGGGGCCGAGGTCGTCGCCATCGAGCAGGACCGCCGCTTCGTCGAATATCTCAACCCGCGCCTTTCGCCGCAGCGCGGCCGTTCGGTGCGCGTCGTGCAGGGCGACGCCGCGGCCGTGCATTGGCATACGCTCATCGGGGAGGGGACCTGGAAGTTCGTCTCGAATCTGCCATACGCCATCACGTCGCTCGCGCTTCGGAAGGCACTGTGGGCACCGAAGCCCCCGGACATAGCCGTCGTCCTTGTACAGCGCGAGGTGGCGGAGCGCGCGACGACCGTCGCGAACGGCACGAAGAGCCAAAAGCTGGGCGGCAAGACTTCGCTCCTCTCGCTCATGGTCGCCCTCGCGACGTCGTCGGTCTGTGTCGTGCGCCGCGTGCCGCCGGGGGCATTCTATCCGCCGCCGCAGGTCGATTCCGCGGTGATGCGGATGGTTCCGATGCCGACGCCGGAACGCATGAAGCGGTGGGGGATCGATCCGGAGCGGATCATGCAGATCGCGAAGCTCGGGTTCGCGCATCCGCGCAAGATGCTCGGGTCGAACCTCAAGCTCTATGCGGCGCACATGAAGGAAGCCGGGATCGCGTATGAGACGCGGGCCGAGGACGTGTCGCCGGACGATTGGGCGCGACTCGCGCGGTCCGTGCACGGAGCATAAAAAATAGCGCCGACGATCGAGTGATCGTCGGCGCTGGACTCCGGAACCCTCGGAGCAAGGGGCGACTCTACGTGGTCGCGGACGGGGCAGGACGCGGGGGCTGACGACGTCGCTCGTCGGCGCTCGGCATGCGTCGCGACTTGGGAGTTGCGGTCGCATGTTCGGCCGCCTGTTGCGCGGATGAGAGCGAGGCGCCTTCCTTCACCAGCCGTGCCGTGACCACGACACGGATCTCGGACTCGATGGCCGTCTTCTCCTCGGGGGAATAGTTGGCATCGTTCCGGACTTTGCCGATCAGCCATCGTGCCTGGCCTTCGGGGTCAGAGGCCTTCGCAACCATCCCGCTGACCCGCTCGACCGAGAACTTCGGCCGTTCGGGCTTCGTCTGCGGCTTCGGCGCGAATCGTTCCTCCACCTCGGCCAAGCAGAGCATGGCGCGGGCCTTGGCCACCTCCTGCTCCATGCCGCGAGCCTTGAAGGTCGCGACGAGGAAGAGGAGGGTGGCGCCCATGAGGGACTCGAAGTTCTTCGCCTTGGCGTAGTCTCGGAGGACGATGCCAGCGACGAAGGTCGTCGCGCCCCGGAGGCCCTCCTGCTCAGGTTCGTCGAGACCGATGGCCTTGGCCCGAGAGACGCGCTTCTTCATCTCGCTGGCCAGGAGCCGTCGGACCGACTCACCGGTGAACGGACGGGGATTCGAAACGGTCGCAGTCGAAACGGTCTTGTTGCTGGCCATGATGACCTCCTAATCGTGAAAGGTGACTCGGCTGAATCGACGTTCGGAATACCCGAACGGTCTTCAGACGAACGTGCGAGGATATCACAAAATGGCCCTTTTGTCAAGGGTAACGGGTCACCCGTGCTTCTTGCCCCAGACGAGGATTTCTCTGAAAAATCCCCCTCGAACACGCTGAAACCCGCCTCTTGACAGGGTTTCGGAAACCCCGTAATCTTCCGGCACGTCCTTAGGCTCCTGTATCGGAGCGATGACAGAGGAAGATGCCACGCCAGAAGCGTGGTTTCACGTCTCAAGCCTCGGGACCCGACCGGACTTCGACAACAGAAGAGTGACCACAGACAGAATGAAGCCACAATAATTGATCTCGCGATCTCTACCAGGAGTCGCGAGGTTCTTACTGAGAGTTTGATCCTGGCTCAGGATGAATGCTGGCGGCGTGTCTAAGGCATGCAAGTCGCGCGGATCGTCCTTGGTAGCAATACTGAGGACGGTGAGCGGCAAACGGGTGCGTAACACATTGGGAATCTACCTCACAGTCGGGTATAAGCCCTCGAAAGGGGGTCTAATTCCACGATGGTCATGCGGGGACATATGTCATTCGCATGTAAAGCGCAAAACGCGCTGTGAGAGGATCCTATGGCCTATCAGCTTGTTGGCGGGGTAACGGCCCACCAAGGCTATGACGGGTAGGGGATGTGAGAGCATGATCCCCCTCACTGGGACTGAGACACTGCCCAGACACCTACGGGTGGCTGCAGTCGAGAATATTCGGCAATGGGCGAAAGCCTGACCGAGCGACGCCGCGTGCAGGAAGAAGGGCTTCGGCTCGTAAACTGCTTTTTTCAGGGAAGAATTCTGACGGTACCTGAAGAATAAGAGGTTGCTAACTCTGTGCCAGCAGCAGCGGTAATACAGAGACCTCAAGCATTATCCGGATTTATTGGGCGTAAAGGGTCCGCAGGTGGTCGTGCACGTCGAGGGTTAAATGTTCGAGCTCAACTCGGACACTGCTTTCGATACGGCGCGACTAGAGGCCGGGAGAGGTGAGCGGAATTGCCGGTGTAGTAGTAATATGCGTTAATATCGGCAAGAACACCAAATGCGAAGGCAGCTCACTGGAACGCGCCTGACACTCAGGGACGAAAGCGTGGGGAGCGAAAGGGATTAGATACCCCTGTAGTCCACGCCCTAAACGATGGATGCTAGATATTGGGAGTATCGACCCTCCCAGTGTCGGTTAAAAAAGCTAACGCATTAAGCATCCCGCCTGGGGAGTACGGCCGCAAGGCTAAAACTCAAAGGAATAGACGGGGACCCGCACAAGCGGAGGAGCATGTGGCTTAATTCGACGATAAGCGAAAAACCTTACCTGGGTTTGACATGGTGCTGCAAGCCGCCGGAAACGGTGGCCGCCTTCGAGGGTGCATCACAGGTGCTGCATGGTTGCCGTCAGCTCGTGTCGTGAGATGTACCGTTAAGTCGGATAACGAGCGCAACCCCTCTCCCGTGTTGATTTTCACGGGATACTGCCTCGGATAACGGGGAGGAAGGTGGGGACGACGTCAAATCAGCATGGCTCTTACATCCAGGGCCGCACACGTGCTACAATGGCGTTGACAATGGGTTGCCAAACCGCAAGGTGGAGCTAATCCCAACAAACAACGCCCCAGTTCGGATTGAGGGCTGCAATTCGCCCTCATGAAGCCGGATTCGCTAGTAACGGCCGATCAGCAATGCGGCCGTGAATACGTTCTCGGGTCTTGTACTCACCGCCCGTCACGTCAAGAGAGTTGGAAACGCCCGAAGGCCCCGATGAGGGGACGAAGGCGGAGCCAGCGATAGGGACGAAGTCGTAACAAGGCATCCGTAGCGGAAGCTGTGGATGGATCACCTCCTTTCTAGGGAGAAACGGTCAGCTTCGGCTGACCATAACCCGATGGTCGATGGCGTATCACCGAGATTTTCTCGTAATGACGCCTCCATCATGGGTCGGAATCACCGGCTCAGGTTTCATCTGTCGTGGTCACTTTTCTGAGGTCGAAGCAGAGACCCCCTCGCGTCCCCGCGGGGATTTTGTATTGACAAAACCGTCAAAATCCGGTACTAAGACGGTACGACAAGGAGGAGGAACAGATGGAACTCGTCATCGCACTTTCGCTCAAGAACAAGCCGCTCGCGATCGGTCTCCTCAATGAAGGCGGAGGATACGACCAGCAGGCGGTCATCACAGCCGTGAACGCGGCGCGTCTCCATGGACGTGCGCAACTGTTCGCGCAGAACCCCGGGGACTATGAGGGGGTAACAGCGGACACAAAAAAATCGACGTCTATTGCAAGAAGTGACCCGGCTACGGAGGAATGATGAGAAACAAGCGTATTCTCGCGGTGGATGACGACGCGTTTATCCGGCGGGCGGTCCGTAGGATCTGGCGCGTGGCCCTGGAAGATGCGGGACTCGACCCCGAGGAGGCCGAATGCGCGCAGGATGCCTATGACCTTGTCGCGAGGACTCCGGATGACGCATGGTTCGTCCTGACCGATTTTCAGATGCCGAGCAACCCCGGCGATGAGCTCTGCAACGGCGCGGACCTCATCCGGGCCCTGCGTCGCAACCCGGTCCTCCGCCAGCCGCATATCGTCCTGATGACGGGCGTCGAGCCCGATGCGACGGGCATCGTCGGCTGCGGCTACGACGTGTTCTTTCCGAAGACCATCGAGAAGGAGCTCCTCCTCGCGGAGCTCCGTATGTTCCTCGCGTCGGATTGACGCATGCCGTCGTGCGCTGTGCACGGCGGCTTTTCATATCCGTCCCGTCGGCCGTCTGTCGATTCGGACGTTGTGGGCGACCTGCCCATCGGCTATCATGATGGCACTATGGCCGAGACGAAAGGCAAGAAAATTCTCATCGCCGAGGACGACAAGTTCCTCGCGAAGGCGTATGAGGCGAAATTGGAGAAGTCCGGGTTCGAGGTGACCATCGCGAAAGATGGCGAGGAGGCGTTGCGGATGATGAAGGAAACGAAGCCGGATCTCGTGCTGCTCGACCTCGTGATGCCCGTGAAGAACGGCTTCGAGGTCCTTGAGGAGATTTCGAAAGATGCGACGCTCAAGAAGATACCGATCATCATCGTCTCGAACCTCGGCCAAGAAGCGGACGTGATGCACGGGAAGGAGCTCGGCGTGGCTGATTATCTCGTGAAGGCGGAGTATTCCCTCCAGCAGGTTACGGACCTCATTGCCTCCAAAGTCCGATAGTACGCATGACCTTCACCATCGAACAGCTCGAAAAGCTCCTCATCGGCGGCGACTTCCTGAAGAAGGAGCAGTTCGACAAGGCGCGGGACGTCGCCACGAACCGCGGCATTTCGCTTCCCGAGGCGATTGTGGACCTCGGCTTCCTGTCCGACGCGCAGATCGGGTCGCTCCTCGCGGGGGAGCAGGGCATTTTCTTCGTGGACCTCTCGAAGGAACGTATCGACCAGAACGTGCTCACGGCGATTCCGGAGCGCGTCGCTAAGGCGCGGATGACGGTGGCGTACAAGCGGGTGAAGGACGTGGTCTGGGTCGCCACCTTGGACACGGAGAACTACGAGTTCTTCGCGTTGCTGCAGAAGAAGATCGGCGCGCCGCTTAAGGTCGTGCTCGCCACGAGCGCCGGCATCGAGGAGGCGTTGAAGGCGTATCAGAAGGAATACCTCGAGCAGGCGCGTGAGCTCATCGCAAGCATGCGGAACAATCCGCACGAGGAGGACGCGGTGAAGCTTGTCGAGCTCATGCTCCTCGCGGCACATAAGGGGCGCGCATCCGATATCCACATCGAGCCGGAAGAGTTCAGCGTCGTGGTTCGGTTCCGTATCGACGGCGACATGCATGAGATGTTCCGGTACCCGCCGGAGTTCCATGAGAAGGTCGTGTTCCGGGTGAAAATCCTCTCGCGGCTCCGGACGGACGAGCACGCGCAGGCGCAAGATGGGCGTTTTGAGATCAAGACCGAGGCCGGGAACCTCAACCTCCACGTCTCCATCCTACCCATCACGCGCGGCGAGAACGTGGTCATGCGTTTGCTGTCGGAACGGTTCCAGCGTCTCCGCCTCGAGGATCTCGGGCTACAGGAGGACGATCTGGAGAAGGTGGATCGTGCCGCTGCGTTGCCGCACGGCATGATCATCGCGGTCGGTCCGACGGGATCCGGGAAGACGACCACGCTGTACGCCATCCTGCACATCCTCAACCAGCCGGACGTGAATGTGATGACCATCGAGGACCCGGTCGAGTACGATATCCAAGGCATCCGACAGATCCAGGTGAACCCGCGCACCAACCTCACGTTCGGTGTCGGGCTGAAATCCCTCGTGCGTCAAGACCCGGACGTGATCATGGTCGGCGAGATTCGCGACCCGGAGACCGCCAACATCTCGGTCAACGCCGCGCTCACCGGCCACCTCGTTCTTTCGACGCTGCATGCCAACGACTCGGCCACCACGTTCCCGCGGCTGTTCGAGATGGGGGTCGAGCCGTTCCTCATCGCTTCGTCCCTGAACGTCATCATCGCGCAGCGCCTCGTGCGGAAGATCTGCCCCAACTGCATGGAAAGCGTGTTCCTGAACGCCGAGATCCAGAAGGCCATCGAAGGCGACCCGGCGCTCCATCGTCTCGTGCAGAAGTTCGGTGGCGAGAAGGATATCGAGAAGATCCGCCTGTACCACGGGAAGGGGTGCCGCGTGTGCGGCGACACCGGGTACCGCGGACGCACCGGCATCTACGAAATCCTCGAAGTGACCGAGGAGATCCGACCGCTCATCGTCGGCAAGCAGAGCGCCGACGACATCCGCAAGAAGGCCATCGAGCAGGGCATGCGGACCATGATTGAGGACGGGTTCATCAAGGTCTTCAAGGGACAGACGACCATCGACGAAATCATCCGCGCGACCAAAGCATGACCCTATGACGAATCCGTTTCGGTTCCTCATCAATCACGCCTTCAAGAAGGAGATGGTGGATTTCTTCAAGAACATCTCCATCATGGTGCAGAGCGGCATCCCTTTGAACGAGTCGCTCGGCGTGCTCATCCCGCAGACCCCACGCAAGTCGTTCAGGAACTTCCTCGTCAAGACCAAGGCCCAAATCGAGAAGGGGAGCTCGCTCTCCAACGCGTTGACTCCGTACCGCGAGGAGGTCGGCGACCTCGCGCTCAACATCATCCGCGCGGGCGAGATCAACGGGACGCTCGAATCGAACCTCCAGTACCTCGCGGATATCATGGGCCGCAACCGCGACCTGAAATCCAAAATCGGCTCTGCCATGATGTATCCGAAGATCATCCTCGGGATGGTGCTCATCATCGGCGCCGGCATCGCCATGTTCATCCTGCCGAAGCTTACCCCGCTCTTCTCGTCGCTCGACGTGGAACTGCCGCTCGCCACGCGCATCCTCCTGTTCATCTCCGATACCATGCGGGATCACGGTATCCTCATCCTCGTCTGTATCGGCGTCATCGGGTTCGGGTTCATGATGCTTTCGCGCATCGCGGCCGTCAAATGGTTCTACCATACGGTCGCCATCCGAGCGCCATTTTTCGGGAGCCTCGTGCGCAACTATCAGCTCGCGCTTTTTTGCCAGATCTTCGGTACGCTGTTTCGCTCCGGTCTGACGATCAAGGATACGCTCACCGCGACCTCGGAGGCGCTGACGAACGTGCGGTACCGCAATTCACTCCGTGCCTCGACGAAGAGCCTGACGGCCGGCGTCCCGCTCGCGACCATCTTAGCCAAATATCCCCTGCTCTTCCCGCAGAACGTCGTCGCCATCATCACGGTGGGGGAGCGGAGCGGCAAGCTCGAGGAGTCGTTCATGTATCTCGCGAAGTATTTCGACAACGAGGTCGACCTCCAGACCAAGAAGCTCCCGACGATCATCGAGCCCGTGTTGCTGATGTTCATCGGCATCATGGTGGCGTTCCTCATGATGGCCGTCATGACGCCGATCTATGAACTCACCGCATCCATCTCCAAGTAGCGGGGATGGCCGTATGCGGCGGGTCGGCTTCACGCTGATCGAGCTCGTCATCGTCATCGGCATCATGGCCGTCATCGTGGCCGTGACGGCGCCACTCACCATCCGCTCCTATCAGAATCAGCTCGTGGCCGAGACGGCACAGCAGCTCGCCGAGACGCTGCGTCGGGCGCAGTCCCGCGCCACGGCCGCGCGGGGCGACAGCCCGCATGGCGTGAAGATCCTCTCCGACGGCTACGTGTTGTTCCAAGGCCGGAGCTACGCGACGCGGGTCGTGGCCGAAGATGAGACGACCCCGATTCCCTCGTCCATCACGGTTTCGAGCACGGCGACGGAGGTGGTGTTCTCTAAGCTGTACGCGACGTCGAGCATGGTCGGGACCATGTCCGTCATCGGCGCCGGCGGGACCATCGACGTGACCGTGAACGCCGTCGGCAAGATTGAAGCTCCATGAGACGCATCACCTCGTATCCTTCCGGACAAAGCCTCGTAGAGGTCTTGGTTGCTATCGCTGTGTTCGTCGTCGGCGTCTCGACGTTCGTGGCCATGCTGCTGAACGCCGCGACGTCGGAGCGGCTCGCGAACGAGCGGCAGAAGGCCGGTCTCCTCGCGGAGGAGGGTATCGAAGCGCTTCGTTCCATCCGTGACGCCTCGTATGACGTGCTCGGGAGCGGGACGTACGGCCTCGCCGCGACAGGCACGGTCTGGGGGCTATCCGACACCCCAGACGACACGGACGGATACGTCCGGTCGCTCGAACTCGACTGCGACACCATGGATTTCTGCGCCGTCACGTCGACGGTCTCGTGGATGTTCGCCCCGGGACTCCCGCAGTCCGTGACCTACGCGACCCTGCTGACGAACTGGCGCCGCGAGTTCGGCATCGGCACGTGGAACCGCCCCTACATCATCGCGACCGTGACCATCCCCGGCAACATCCCGGCGCTCTCCGTCGACATCGTGAAGGACCGGCTGTATGTCTCGACGCCGCAGAGCGCGACGGGTTCTGAGTTCTACATCTTCGACATCACCAATGAGATCGATCCTATCCTCCTCGGCCAGTTGGAGATCGGGAGCAATGTCTACCTCGACGCGGACGGGTTCCGCGTCTATCTCGCGAGCGACGACAACCCGGACGAGGTGAAGATCGTGGATACGA
The DNA here is from genome assembly GCA_018830865.1 of Patescibacteria group bacterium. GTDB lineage: Bacteria > Patescibacteriota > Patescibacteriia > 2-12-FULL-60-25 > 2-12-FULL-60-25 > JAHJRN01. Next base: position 21,336 of record JAHJRN010000002.1, read on the forward strand.
CCGTCCCGACGGCACCGGTAATCATCGGGTCCGTGAAGCTCACAGGCGTCTCGGACGTCAAAGGCATCGCGGCGAGCGGGACCCTGCTCCACTTCGTCCGCGAGGCGCAAGGGAACCAGGCGACCTACTACATCTATGACGTCGCGACCGCGACCACGCCCGTCATCGTCGGTTCGACGTTCCTCGGGTCCGGTGGCGAAGATATGGCCATCCGATATGCAGGGACGCCGTATGCGTTCTTCGCGGCGCAGGACAACAGCCAGGAGCTCAAGGTGGTGAACGTCACGAACCCGGCCTCCCTCGCGGTCGGCGGGGGATACGATGCCGCGGGAGCCGAGGACTTCCATGCCATCGCCGTGTCGGGGACGACCGTCTACGCAGGGTCGAACCTCCGCAGCAGCAATCCAGAACTGTTCATCTTCAACGCGTCGATGCCGTTTTCTCCCTCGCTCCTCGGGACGTACGAAATCGGTGGCAACGTCATCCGGATGTTCAGCCGACGCACGAGAGACACCATCGTCGCCGAGCAGAGCCACCTGCTCTTCATGGCGACCGGCTCCTCCACGTCCGAGTTCATCATCATGAACGTCCACGACGACGTGAACCCCTACATTTTCGGGCAGGTGGATTTGACCGGCGACGCGACGGACATCGCCGTCGCGACCAGCACCGCCTACGTCACCACGAACGACCCCTCTTCTGCCATCGTCATCATCCAGCCTGGACCCTGATATGCGACGCCATCCAGTAGCCGGCTCTACGCTCGTGGAGCTTCTCATCTACATCGCCATCGTCGCGATTCTGGTGTTCGCGATCGTGGACATCCTTTTCGCCGTGTTCGACCTGAAACTGAAGCTGCGCGCCATGTCCGAGGTGCGGCAGGGCGGGCACATCGCCATGGAGCGCATCCGGCTCGCGGTGCAGAACGCCTCGTCCATCGCGGTCCCGTCATCCGGCACGTCGACCGGCATCCTGACGCTCGTCATGCCGACCACGAGCACGAATCCCACGACCTTCAGCGTGGAGGACGGCGTGCTGCTGCTCAAGGAAGGCACATCCCCGACGACGACGCTGACGCTCGAGGAAGGGCAGGTCGTCTACGCCGTCTTCCAGGACATGACGGCGACCGGCACCCCGGGTACGGTGCGCGTGATACTCTATGTGAGCTCCACGGCCGAGGACGGTCCGTCCGTCTTCGACGTCGGCGAGGTCTACCGGACGACCGAGAATGTCCGGCGACGCCCATGACGACACGACCCGGCTTCATCGCGCTCATCTCGGTCCTGCTGCTCTCGGCGGTCGCCATGTTGATCGCGGGCGGCGTCCTGATCCGCGCCGTCGGCGGACTCAACATGAGCGTGACAAACGAGGAACAGATGGATGCGCATCTGGGCGCGACGCAGTGCATGGAGCACGCGTTGATGAACCTCCGGCGGTCGTCCCGCTATCTCGGGAACGAGACGCTGGCGCTCCAAGGGGGGCACACCTGCCACATCCTGCCCGTCAGCGGCACCGGGTACTACAATCGGACCATCCAGGCGACGAGCACGGTGGACGGAGCCACCAGGAAGATCAGCGTCGTCGTCTCGCGTCTCGTCCCGGTCCTCCTCGTCACGTCGTGGCAGGAGGTCGCAGATTTTTGAACATGCCTATGACCGGATTCCTCTCCAATCTCTTCTCGTCGAAAGCGGCGTTCGCGCTCGACATCTCCGACGACGACATCCAGCTTCTCCAGACGAACGCGCTGCAACGGAGCGCCCTGTCGTTCAACCGCGTGGAGCTCGAGCCCGGCATCGTGCAGGACGGACGCATCATGGACCAGGAACGGCTCGCGGCCGCGTTGCGGAGCGCGGTCGCCGGAGCGGCGCCGCGTCCCCCGAAGACCATGCACGTGGTGGCGGAGGTCCCCGAATCGCAGACGTTCATCCATCACCTCACGATCGAAGGAGGTGTCGACCCGAAGGATGTGAGCGATACCGTGGTCGCGCGCGCGGAAGAGGTCATCCCGCTCGACCTCGAGGCAAGCGCCTGGGATTTCCAGATTCTGTCCCGTTCGAAAGAGACCTACGAGATCCTGTTCGCCGCTGCGTCTGCGGACGTGGTCGAGGCGTATGAGCAGACGCTGGCGCTCGCCGGACTCGACCTCAAGATCCTCGAGCTCGAATCTTCCGCGTTGACACGCGCCGTCGTGGATATCGCGTCGCTCGCGCCTGATGCGGGCGCGGCGGTCATCGATATCGGTGGTCGCTTCACGACGTTCGCGCTCGCGGATGCCGAGGGACTGCAGCTCTCCGCGACGATCCATGCCGCGGGCGATGCCGTGACCGAGACCATCGCGAAGAAGCTGAAGATCGAACTGGACGCCGCGGAGATGCTCAAGCGCGAGCAGGGCTTCGGAGATGCGGGCGTGGCAGAGGCTATCCGCAAGGTCCTGAAGGAGATCGCGGGCGAATTCGCCGAAGCGTCGGCGTTCTACAGCAAAAAGACGGACCGAAAGGTCGTCCAAGCCCTCCTCGTCGGAGGATCGAGCGCCCTGCAGGGGGTGGACGGCGAGCTGTCCGCGTTGCTCGGCATCCCTGTCGCGTTCGGCGTCCCACCCTTCTCGGCGGAAGGACTCCTGCCACATCAGATCGCAGTCGTTTCGGGTCTCGCGATGCGTGCGAGAAAATTATCCCCAGGCATAAATTTCATCGATACTCCGTAATCGTGGTATCATTCGAAACAATCATATGAATAAACTCACACAACGCGTCCGTTCGTTGAAGGGGTTCACCCTCATCGAGCTGCTCCTCGTCATCGCGATCATCGCGATCCTCGCGGCAATCGTCATCATCGCCATTAATCCGGCCCGTCAGCTCGCACAGGCCAACGACGCACAGCGCCGTTCCCATGTGACGACGATCCTCAACGCCGTCGGTCAGTACACGGTCGATAACCGAGGCCAGTTGCCCGCCACCATCCCGACATCAACGGGTGCTGGGGATTATGGAGATGAAATCTGCGCGACGGGCGCCGCGGCCTGCACGGGATACGTCGACCTGTCCGTTTTGACCAACGAAGAAATCTACGTCGGTAGCATCCCGTCGGATCCGACCGCCGGTACCGCGAACGGGACGGGGTATTACATCGTGAGGTCGACGTCTACGAACGCCCGCGTTACGGTGTCTGGGAACGGCGAAATCGACGGCACGGCGAACAGCATTTCGGTCACCCGCTAAGACTCACATAAAAACGCAAACGAAAAACCCAGCCAAAGCGGCTGGGTTTTTGGATGGTGGACGGCAGAGGAGTCGAACCTCTGACCTTCACAATGTCAATGTGACGCTCTAACCAACTGAGCTAGCCGTCCACGGCGTGCCGAGATGGTATCGGACAACCTTGTCCGCGTCAATATGCATCATACCCCTGTGGAAGGTTATTGTTGACGCAGTTTCACGTGTGGTATACTCGTTTCATCGTATCTCACTCTTTTTGTCCCTTCATCCTTATGGGCCTTGTGAAAACAAAAAAGACGGTTCGCCGTCGCGTCTCCAAGGGCGCATCGACGCCCACTCCGGGCGGTCCGACGGGAGGTTCCATGCTCTCCGCATGCGGGCATAGCGCCTGTAGCGAGGAGTGCCGGGTCCATTACGTTGGTCCGGTCTCGCATATGCGCGACCATCACATCCTGCACGTCTCACGCGGGATGTCCCACATCTGGGCCGCGTCCATCATCGCCGGCCTCGCGGTCGTCCTCACGGGTGCGTTCGCGTTCAGTGCGGCACAGGCGCAGACCGATGCGAAAATCGAGGACTCGCGTTTGAGCACCAAACAGAGCATCATCCGCGAGATTCGTCAGATGCGGCTCGAGATGGAGGATCTCCAGACGCAGGTCAGCAAGCTGAACAACGCCCTGGGCATCCCGAACGCAGAGTAGCTCATCCCCAGGTCGAGTGACGGAAGCGGCTTGCAGAGGCCAGACGCTTCGTCTATCATGGTCCCATAAGGGAAAGCGGGTCTGGTTGGCGAGCGCTTAGAACGTTCCTGGCGAGGATGCGTTCTAGGTCTCCCCAACGAGGCTCGTTTTCGTTTACGCTTTCGACGGCCGCATCGCGCCGCGGATCTTCTCGACGACGGCGTTCATGTCCGCTATCACGTCTTTCGTTTCCTTCATCATGAAGCTCGCGTGGCTCGGTGTACCGGTCGCGTCGAACGGCCGACCGAGGTCAATGGCGGAGAACGGCGCGTTCGTGTGGATGGAGATGCGGAGCGGTCCGGGCGATGCCGGTTCCGACGCGAGCAGGATGACCTTCGCTTCCGGAGCATAGCCGATGAGTTCGTAGACGACATCGTCGAGCGCGTCGTCCGCGGCACCCGTTTCGGCGAGGTCCTGTCTCGTCAGGAGCGACCAGACAAGCCCGCGGTCGCGGTCGTGTTCGAGGCGCGAGAGACAGCGGCCCCAGAGTTTAAGCGTCGGTACGGAGCGCCGGCGCCAGAGCCCATGGACGATGGCTTCGCGCCGGGCGCCGAGGGACACGAGCTCCGACGCGGACGTCAACGCTTCCGGCGTGATGTCCGGCGTGCGGAACGAACGCGTCTTCGCGATGACGCCGGCGAGGAGCGCCGTCGCGATGTCCTCGTCGATATGGCTGCGGTCCCATGCCTGGAACAGGCGGAATAGGATTTCGCCGGTCGCGGCCGCGTTCAGGTCCACGAGATTCACTTGGCCCCACAGCTCGTTGCCGGGGTCGCGGTCCACGTTCACGACGGTAGTCCGATGCAGGAACGCGGCGTGGTCGCGCATGAGCGGACCGAGCGACGCCATGTCCGGTGTATCCACGGCCAGCACGAGGTCGTATCGGTCTTCGCCATGCGAGAAGACGAGATCCTTGGCCGTCCACTCGCCTTTCTTGGGCACGAGCGCCATTTCAAGCTTCCCGTCGCGGACGTCGTACGACAGTTCACCGATGGGCGCGCGACTCACGTCGAGCGTGATGCGGGCGGAGCGCATGGCGCCGACCGAGCCGGATACGGCGTCGAGCCCCGGTAGGAATCCCAGCGCTTCAGCCTTGTCGAATCCCGGCACGACCACGTCGAACGCCTTCCCTATCTTCGTGAGGAACAGGGAACATGCCGCGACGCTGGCGAGGGCGTCGTGGGATGCATGTTCTCTGGTGACCACGAGGATGCGCTTGGCGCGCTGGAAGTGCTCAATGGCCTGCCGTTGGGGGGTCAGGGACATAGGGACCGACATTGAGCATGGGACACAAGACCTTACGACGCCACGGGAGATGTGTCAACTGTGCCGGTGCGGTATGTCAATCGGACTACGGTACAGTGGAGGGTCCCTCGGATGACCTCGGGAAGCGAATCGATACATATCAAGTTGACGCGAAGGCCCTTGAAACGTAGCATTTCCGCATCTATGACCACCAACCGCGACCTTCCGAAGGCGTACGACGCCGCCTCCGTCGAAGCGGACATCTTTCAGGGATGGGAATCGTCGGGCGCGTTCGATCCGGACCGGCTTGCGGCGCTCGATGCGCGGTTCGCGGACGCGGAGCCGTATTGCATCGTCCTGCCGCCGCCCAACCGTACGGGTACGTTGCATCTCGGCCACGCCGTGATGCTCGCCATCGAGGACCTGCTCATCCGGTTCCATCGGATGTCGGGGAAGAAGACGTATTGGGTCCCGGGCACGGACCATGCCGCCATCTCCACGCAGGTGAAGGTCGAGCAGATGCTCATCGAGCAGGGGATGAAGGACCCGCGTCGAGAACTCGGCCGTGAGGCGTTCCTCGAGAAGGTCCGCACGTTCGCGCAGTCGTCCCGCGACACCATCGTGAGCCAGTGCAAGGCCATGGGCGCGTCCATGGACTGGTCGCGGGAGAAGTATACGCTGGACGAGGAGCGGAACGCCGCCGTGAACGAGGTGTTCCGCATGATGCATGAGGACGGGCTCATCGAGCGCGGCTTTCGCGTGGTGAACTGGGACCCCGTCTTCAAGACGACGCTGTCCGACGACGAGGTGGACATGAAGGAGACGACCGCGCGGCTCGTCACGTTCACGTACGACAAGGAGTTTCCGATTCCGGTCGCGACCACACGGCCCGAGACGAAGTTCGGCGACACGGCCGTCGCGGTGCATCCGGACGACGAGCGGTACAAGGCCTTTGTCGGTATGACGTTCACGCCGACGTTCTGCGGGAAGAAACTCTCGATTACGGTCGTCGCGGACGAAGCAGTCGACCCGGAGTTCGGCACGGGCGCGGTCGGCGTCACGCCGGCGCATTCCATGACCGACGCGGACATCGCCGAGCGGCACGGCCTTCCGACGGTGCAGGTCATCGATCAGGATGCATGCATGATCGTAGATGCAGTCGGTGAAGGGTTCGGCGGCCTCACGACCGTCGAGGCACGCGCGAAGATTGAGGAGATGCTCTCCGCGGCCGGTCTGGTCCGGTCCGTCGAGGAGGTCCCACAGAGCCTGCCCATCGGCCAGCGCGGAGGCGCGGTCGTCGAACAGTTGCCCATGAAGCAATGGTTCGTGCGCGTGAACAAGCCGTTCGCGGTGCGTCAGGACACGCTCGGGACATGGAAGAAGGGCGATACCGCGACGCTGAAGGAGCTGATGCGGCATGCGGTCGCTTCGAAGCTCATCACGGTCGTTCCGGAACGGTTCGATAAGACGTATTTCCATTGGGTCGACAACCTCCGCGACTGGTGCATCTCGCGGCAGATCTGGTTCGGACATCGCATCCCGGTCTGGTACAAGGGCGACGAGACGGCGGTTTCGACGACGTCGCCGGGTAAGGGATGGGAACAGGACCTTGACACGCTCGACACGTGGTTCTCGTCTGGGTTGTGGACGTTCTCCACGCTCGGGTGGCCGGACGAGAAGGAATTCGCCAAGAATCGGGCCTATCATCCCACGTCCGTGCTCGAGACAGGCCACGACATTCTCTTCTTCTGGATTGCGCGCATGGTGCTCATGTCAACGTACGCGCTCGGCGAGGTGCCGTTCAAGGATGTGTATCTCCACGGCCTCGTGTGTGACGAGAAGGGTCGCAAGATGTCGAAGTCGCTCGGCAACGTCATCGATCCGCTCGACATGATCAAGAAGTACGGGACGGACGCGGTGCGTCTCTCCCTCGTGCTCGGGACCACGCCCGGCCAGGACCAGAAACTGTCTGAGGAGAAAATCGAGGGGTTCCGCAACTTCACGAACAAGCTGTGGAACATCTCGCGGTTCATCCTGATGCAGATCGGGGACGAGGGAGGTGCGACGTCCGACACGCCGCCGAAACCCGTTACGCTCGCGGATCGATGGATCCTCGCCCGGCTCGGCGAGGTGACGGCGAGCATCACGAAGAAGATCGCGGCATACGAGCTGTCGTCAGCGGGCGAGGAATTGCGCGACTTCACGTGGGGCGACCTCGCGGACTGGTATCTCGAGATTGCGAAGGTCGAACAGGGGAAGGAAGCCATCCTCACGCATGTGCTCAAGACGGTCCTCGCGCTCTGGCATCCGTACATGCCGTTCGTGACGGAAGACATCTGGAAGAAGGCGGGGTTCGAGGGGAGTCTCATCGTCGCGTCGTGGCCGTCTCAAGAAGCAAGAAGCAAGAAGCAAGAAGTCGGAACGTTTGAAGTCCTTCGAGATGTCGTCACGACGGCACGTCGCCTGCGTGCGGAGAACAGCATCGAGCCGCAGAAAGAGATCAACCTCGCGATTCATGGCGCGTCGGAATTGAAGGATCAGGCGCAGAATATCGCCGCGCTGTGCCGCGCGTCGACCGTGACGTTCGCGGACGCGATCCCGGAGGGCTGGGGCTCGCTCTCGACGCAGAAGGGGATGGTCGGCATCGACCTCGCGGACGCCATCGACGTCGAAAAGGAAATGGCAAAACTTTCTAAGGAGATGGAGGAAGCCGAGGCGTACGTCGCGTCGCTCGAGACGAAGCTCGGCAACGCGGAGTTCACGTCCAAGGCGCCGGTCAAGGTCGTCGAGACCATGAAGACGAACAAGTCGGAAGCGGAGGCGAAAGTCGCGGCGTTGAAGGAGCGCATCGGAAAGCTTGAGTAGGTGTGTCGTATCAAAAATAGTTCGGCTTCAACGATTGGCAGAGATCGCAACATTTGGTATTGACCGATGGTCAGTTATGAGGAGTCGTGAATGAAAGCATTCCTGATTGTTTCTGCGTTGGTTCTTTGCACGATTATTCTACTAGTCCTGCGTGTCGTCCCTTGTGGTGGTAGGATTTGCATTCCGCCACCGAAACTGAAAACGTTCTTCGGATGCGTCGTGGGTTCAGGGTCTAAAGCGTTCAAACGCCCTGTAAGTAAGGCGTATGCTATCAGGGCGTCAACGTTATCTGAAGCCATATATATAGCTTTGGAATTGTATAAAGCCTTGGAATTGTATCGACAACATCCCCTCGACGCGCAACCCTCGTTTCTAAAGCCTCGTACCGATCCAACTGCAAATTGCTGGGAATGCGCTAAGAGTGGTCTTGATAAGACGGCCGAGGATATCTGCTTCAGGTGATAGAGCGTCCCAGTATCATCTCCTCCCTATCGGGGTCGTGCCAGTGCACAGCCCCTTTTTTGTTCATTGGGATGAAATTACGAAGATGCTCTAGGCTTGACATATGGTGTCGATTCTGATACTTTTGACGTACCGAAAGGTAGAAGGAGGAGAGATGAAGGCTCTCGCAATTACGTTGGTTCTTTCCGCATGTTTCCTCGTAGGGTGTAAGGACAAACCAACACCCGCTCCAACGCCTCGCCCGGACATCCCTGAGACGATGTGGGGATGTAGCGCATCCCGTACGAAAGGGCTTATTCTAAAGAAGAAGACGGGCGGGTACTATTCCGGAACCGCCGCGACCCAAGCCGAGGCCAGGGCAATTGCGCGTCAGATGCTCCTGGACGAGCTTCCCGGCAAAGAGCCGGATGTCAATTGCTGGGATTGCTCCAGGGAGGATTTGGATGCCGTTGCGCGGGAAGTCTGCGATAATTGAATCCTGACCGGCACGTGGCCTCGTTTTTCTGAACGGGGCTTTTTTGTTGTCTTTTTCCGACATTCCGGGTACGATAAGCTTCGAATATGGCCAAAAAATCGACGGTCTCGACGGACCAGAAGGCGATTCGGATGTTCCTCACGCGCGGGGTGGAGAACGTGTATCCGACGCCAGAGGCGTTAGAGAAACGGCTGAAGGGCGGGAAGCCCCTTACGGCGTATCTCGGCATCGACCCGACCGGACCGTCGTTGCATATCGGGCATGCCATCTCGATGCGGAAGCTCGCGGAACTGCAGAAGCTCGGGCACAAGGCCGTCCTGCTCATCGGCGACTTCACGGCCAGGATCGGCGACCCCACGGACAAATTCGCGACGCGCAAAAAGCTGACACGCGAGCAGGTCCTCCTGAACTGCAAGGGTTACCGTAAGCAGGCCTCGAAGATTCTCGACTTCGACGGGTCGAATCCCGTGGAGATGCGGTTCAACAGCGACTGGCTCGACGCGATGACGTTCAGCGACGTCGTGGAGCTTGCGTCGCATTTCACGGTCCAACAGATGGCGGAGCGCGACATGTTCGAGACGCGCATGAAGGAAGGGAAGCCGGTCTATCTCCATGAATTCCTGTATCCGCTGATGCAGGGCTACGATTCGGTCGCGATGGACGTGGATCTTGAAATCGGCGGCAACGATCAGACATTCAATATGCTCGCGGGCCGCACGCTCATGAAGGAGGTGAAAGGTAAGGAGAAGTTCGTGCTCGCGAATCGTCTGCTGACCGATCCGACCGGCAGGAAGATGGGGAAGACCGAGGGAAACATGATCACGCTCGTCGACGCGCCGGAGGACATGTTCGGGAAGGTCATGAGCTGGACGGATGGCATGATCATCCCGGGGTTTGAGCTGTGCACGGACGTGCCGATGAAGGAGATCCAGGGCATCGAGGCGTCTATCGCAGGAGGTGAGAATCCGGTCGCGTACAAGCGGCGCCTCGCGGCGGAGGTCGTGACGATGTTCATTGGCGAGGCCGCGGCGGAGAAGGCGGCTGAGCATTTCACGAAGGTTCATACCGCGCATGAGGCGCCGGAGGAGATGCCGACGTTGAAGGTCGGTGCCCGCAGCTCATCGCTTCTGGAAGTGCTGGTCCAGGCGGACCTTGTCGCTTCGAAATCTGAAGCCCGTCGGCAGATCATGCAGGGCGGCGTGAAGGTCGACGGGAAGGTCGTGAAGGACGTCGAGGCGACGGTGAAGTCGCCCGCGGTCGTGCAGAAGGGGAAGCGGTTTTTCGTGAGGCTGATCTAACGATGTCATCCTGAGGCTCCCGCGAAGGACCTTCAGAATATTGGGAAGATTCTTCGTCGGACTCAGAATGACAGTATTTCTATGACTTACGCCTGGGACGCCATCAAGACGCATATCGCACGCATCATCGGCGAGGCCGCGGGGTTCGACGTGATGCCGGGAGACCTCGCGCCTCCGCCCACGCCGGATCTGGGAGACCTTGCGTACCCCTGTTTCGGCATCTCGAAGGTCTCGCGGAAGAGTCCGGCTGACGTGGCCAAAAGTCTCGCGAAGAAGATTAAGACCGGAACGGACGGTATCGCGTCCGTGAGCGCGGCCGGTCCGTACCTCAATGTCACGCTTGAGGGCGCGGAGCTCGTCGGCCGCGTTATCAAGGATGTCGAGTGCATGAAGGCGTCGTACGGCAAGACCGACAGCGGCAAGGGCAAGCAACTCATGCTCGAGTACGCCCAGCCGAACACACACAAGGAGATCCATGTCGGTCACCTCCGCAACCTCGTGCTCGGTGCGTCGCTCGCCCGCATCATTCAGGCGAACGGGTGGGACGTCGTGACGTCGAGCTACCACGGCGATATCGGCGCACACGTCGCCAAGTGTCTGTGGCTGTTCGTTCGTCGCGGGTCCTCCGACGTGAAGCGGCCCGTGCCGAAACGTAAAAAGGGCGAGACGTCGGCCACGCCGTTGTCCGACGAGGCGTGGGCGGACCATCTCATTTTGGATCTCACGACCGATGCAGTCGAGGCCATGCTGAAGGCCGTCCCGAAATCGGAGCGTAACGGCAAGCATCTCGGGGAGCTGTATGCGGAAGCGACGAAGCTTCTTGAAGAGAATCCTGACTGGAAGACCCAGGTTTCGGACGTGCAGCGTCGCCTTGAAGGTAAGGATACCGCTTGGACGAAACTCTGGCGTGAGACGCGGCGCTGGTCCCTGCAGGAGATGGAAGCGATTTTCGAAGACATCGGTGTCGCCATCGACCGCCAATACCTCGAGAGCGAGATGGTCGAGGCCGGTCTCAAGGTCGTCGGTGAGCTGTTGAAGACAGGTATCGCGAAGGAGAGCGAAGGGGCGATCATCGTCGACCTTACGGACGAGGGCTTGGACATCTTCCTTATCCGCAAGTCGGACGGGACCACGCTCTACGCCACGAAGGATCTCGCGCTCGCGAAAGTGAAGTTCAAGGATTATCCGAAGCTCGCACGGAACCTGATTGTCGTCGACAATCGGCAGTCCCTGTATTTCCGTCAGCTGTTCGCCACGCTCCGGCGTATGGGCTTCGACAAGCCGATGGAACATATCGGCTACGAGTTCGTGACGCTGAAGGGTGGGAGTATGTCGAGCCGGAGCGGTAATGTGGTGACATGGCCTTCGTTCCGTGAGGAGATATTAGCGTTCGCGACGGCCGAGACTTCGCAGCGGCATCTGGACTGGAACCAGGGCAGGGTCACTCACACGGCCTGGTGCCTCCTGATGGGCGGCATGAAGTTCGGAATGCTGAAGCAGGACGGCGATAAGGCCATCGTGTTCGACATGGAGAAAGCGCTCTCGTTCGACGGGGCGACCGGGCCGTATATCCAGTATGCGACGACGCGGCTCGGGTCCATCCTCATGAAGGCGAACTGGGAGGCTGGGAGGGGGATGAAGGTCGGTGATCTCGACGCGTTGGAGCACCCGGCGGAGAAGCGCCTCGCGCTCGCCATCGCCACGTTCCCGCGAGCCGCGAAACGCGCCGCGGACGAGCTGCGGCCGTCCGTCCTCGCACAGTGGTGCCTCGACATGGCGACGCGTTCGAACGAATTCTACCGCGACGTGCCCGTTATCGACGCGCCCCTCGGCGTGAAGCAGGCCCGTCTCCGGCTCGTCGCGTCCGCCCGCACCGCGCTCATCCTCGGCTTGACCCTCCTCGGCATTCCCATTCCCGAAGAGATGTAGCTCCGTCAGACGGGGTTTTCCCTCATGCACCTCCTGACTTCCGACCTCACCCCCTCCATCGGCATCGCGGCCGCGGTGTTCGGCCTTGGTGTCCTCGCCTGGTGGCGGAACCGATGGGCACGCGGCAGCGTCGTCTTCGCGCTCATCGCCATGACGCTCTCGCTCTGGACGTCGGTGGACTGGTTCCAGGAGATGCGCGCCACGGCCCTGCCGACGCAGGTCACGATCTGGCGCGTCCTGTTTTACCTGTCCGCGTGCTTCGCGCCTGCGCTCGCGCTCCATGCGTCCGTAATCCTCGGATCCCGTCCGTTCCGCCTCAAGACCTTCCTGACCTACCTCATCTCGCTCGCGCTGTTCTTCCTCATCGATTCCGCGTTCCTCTTCCGCGCGACCTACCCGTCGGCCGCCCTCGGCTATGCGCTGCTCGATATCGGTGTCATCGCGGCCGTGGTCTTCCATATCGGCGCCTTCCTGACGGTCACGGCTCGTCTCCTGCCGGGGTCCTACGACGAATCCTCCCCGCGCGAGACGCGCCGCCGCCTGACATACGGGTTCGTCCTCCTCGCGCTCTTCCTCATCGGCGGACTCACGCAGTTCATGACAGGGCCGCTTTCGAGCGGCACGGCCGTCACGCTCGTCGCGGGCGCCTTCGTCGTGGTCTCGTCCATGGCCTTCATCCGCGTACGCCTGTTCGACATCGAGATCTCCGAGCTCGAGGTCTTCCTCCTCCTCCTCGTCGCGGGCGCCACGGTCGTGGTCCTGCAGGCACATACCCCGTTCGACGCCCTTCTCTCGTTCGTCGGCGCCGTCGCAATGGGCGCCTTCGGTGTCATGGCCATCCACGTGGTACGCCGCGAAGCCACCCGCCGACGCGCGGTCGAGCGGATGAATTGCGCTCTCGTCTCCATCGACGAGGAAAAGACCGATTTCGTGAACATGATGGCGCATCAGCTGCGTGGCCCTCTCGGCGGCATCCGCTTCTCGTCCGACATGCTCGTTCGCGGGGATTACGGTCCGCTTCCGGAGGCGGCCCGCGACGTCGTTCGGCTCATCGAGAACGGCGCGGATCGCCTCCTGTCCCTCTCGGAGACGGCCCTGAACGCGGCGAGATTCGAAGCGGGCGTGTTCCGTTCGGTGCGGACCGTCGTGGATCCCGCGTCGGAGATCCGGACGCTGTTGGGGGAAGTCCGTCCGTTCGCGAAAGCCAAGGGCGTCGCACTCGAGGCGTGCTTCACGGATATCCCGGAGCGGCTCGATATCGACGTCGAGATCCTCCGCAACGTCACGTTCAACCTCGTGGACAACGCCATCAAATACACGGATGCGGGCCGCGTCTCCGTGGACGTCTCGTATCGTGACAGCCGGCTCGTCGTCGTGGTCTCGGACACGGGAGCTGGTCTCTCGTCCGAGGACATCGAGGGGCTCTTCAAGCGGTTCCATCGCGCAGGCGACATGAGACGGCAGGGCGTGGGCCTTGGCCTGTTCGTGGTGAAGAAGCTGCTCGATGCGGCGAAAGGGACGATATCGGTCGAGAGCCCGGGGCGCGGAGAGGGGAGCGTGTTCACGGCGAATATCCCCTGCGCGCAAGTTGACGGGTAGTCGACGCGGCACGTAAGGTTTTATCGATTGATGCCTTCCCTATGTCCATGTTCACGAGCCCTAAGCGCGAAGATGATATGCCAGAAGACCATTCGTTCGGCGGCAGGCCGTCGCCTGCGACCGTCATCGCGGGAGGTGTCCGCGTCGAAGGAGATTTTACGAGTCAGGGAGATGTGCTCATCGAGGGGGAGGTCCACGGGAACGTCACGACGACCGGCCTTCTGACCGTCGGGCCACAGGCTAAACTCAAGGCTGGGGTCAAGGCCGAAAAAGCCATCATCGCCGGCATCATCGAGGGGAACCTCGAGGTGGGGTCGCATCTCGACATCAAGTCCACGGCCAGCATCTTAGGCGACATCACGTGCCAGACGGCCTCCGTGGAGTCGGGTGCCACGATGGACGGTCGCGTCGAGATCGGTGCGAAGGCTGCACAACCCGGCCAGAAGCACGGCGCGAAGGCTGCTGCGTCCCACGACGGGAAGGAGGACGAATGAACCCCGCCTACGCCTACATCTACGACGACTTCCTGTCGGATCGTGGTTTTGAACGCGATATCGCGTCGTTGGAGACCAAACTGAACACCTTCGAGCTCGCCGGACGTATCGGGCGGCTGGCCTTGTTTCGGAGCGCGAAGGACCTTGTCGAGGATCTCGTGCGTCAAGGCGCCACGACGGTCGTCGTGGTCGGGAACGACACGACGCTGGACAAGACGATGTGGTTTTTGCCGGATTTGGACGTGACGGTCGGGTACATCCCGGTCACCGGACCCAACGCGGTCGCGAAGCTCCTCGGTATTCCTGTCGGCGTGGAGGCTTGCGGCGTCCTTGCTGCGCGTCTCATCGAGACCATCGACATGGGACGGGTGGACGACCGGTATTTCCTCACGGAAATCTCCTTACCCGCGACCATCGCGTCTCTCGAGATCGAAGGGCAATACAACGTCTCGTCCATGCACGGCGGGTCGCTTACGGTCCGCAACCTCGGTGGTCGTGTCGGCTCGGAGATGGTCGTGGCAGACGCGAAGGACGGTTTTCTTGAGGCGGTCATCGTCCCTATGGAGCAGGAACGATCGTCATCGCTCTGGAAACGCGTTCCGACCGCGAAAGGGACGTCCATCCACTTGCGTCATGGCGTCATCACTTCGAAGGATCCCGTCGAAGCCGTGGTGGACAACCACGCCGTAAGCGGATTCAGGTTCGAGGTCAGCGTGGTCCCGAAGAAATTGCGCATCATCACGGGCCGCGGACGTCGTCTGGGCGCCACGGGGGTCTTGCAAGACCATGGGAGGAATGGTACTGTCCGTTCCGCGCAAAAACGCTCCTTGACGGCACGGTTCTCCTTTCCGAGGTGACGAATCGGTCGGAATCCTGCTGAGACAATCTAAGCTCAGGTGGCGGAATTTGGTATACGCACCAGCTTGAGGTGCTGGCGGGAGCAATCCCTTGGAGGTTCGAGTCCTCTCCTGAGCACCATGTAAACATCCCACTTCACGTGGGATGTTTACTATCGCGTGAATTGATGTCGTATTTGTCGCTAGAAAAAACCGCTTGGACGTCGTTATGTCCAAGCGGGAGGTCATCGTGGTCGCGTCGTCCGTCGTTTCGGCTTCTGCTTTTTGACGGGGCGCCGCGCGCGGTTCGTCGCGATGACAGGTAACGCGGGCGGAGAAGGGAGGGTGTCCGTCCTCGGAGGAGCGGTCGGTCGGACCGTTAGGGACGGGGGTGGTTCCGTGCACCGGAAGCAGAGATACTCCTCGCGGAGTTGTGCGCGTTCGTTACTCAATTCGTCGATGACGTCGTCGTAGGCGAAGATGAGATCCGCGTGGTTGTGGCGCGCCGCAGCGAGGAGGATTTCTGCCCACGCAAGAAGCTTCTCGGTGGTTCGGGCGACGAGCGGGTCGCGTTTCGGGGTGTCGGACGTCATGGCCGCACCGTCAGTGATGCCACATATCGCAATGCCGTTTCGCCGACCAAGAGACGGGAGATGCTCGCGGATGCACCGCCGAGGTAGACCGTGAGCGGCTCAAGAAGGATGAGCGCTATCGCGATGAGAAGGGTCGAACGTTCGAGAGGCGATTCACGAGACAGGTCAAGAGAATGCTGTTCCATCGATATCCTCCGTGGCCGGAGGGTAGCTGTCTTTTATGGACATAGCAAGCCCTGGACCTTCGCCGATGGACAATCGGAGCGAAAACGCCTACACTCGGCTCCGACGGACATGGACGCTTAGCTCAGTTGGTTAGAGCATCTCATTTACACTGAGAGGGTCGTAGGTTCGAATCCTACAGCGTCCACCATCGAGCTGAGCTCGATTATATCGAGGGGATCCGACGCTCTGAGCGTCGGTTTTCCTGTATTGCGGTGGGGTGCCGGACGCGTTACGCTGATTCGCATGGATGTTATCCTCGTGCACGGTCTCCTCGGGAACCCTACGAACGTGTGGTTCCCGTGGCTTATGGGAGAACTCGAGAAGCAGGGTATCGCCGTGAGGAGCCTCGTGATGCCGAATCCGGCCGTGCCGGATCGGGATGCGTGGGTCGCGACGGTCAAGGACGCCATCAAAGAACCGGGTCAGACGATTTTGGTCGGCCATTCGCTCGGGTGCGCGGCTATTCTTCAGGCCGTCGCAGCCTTCCCGCCCGAGTCGTTTCCGCGCGTCATCTTCGTGGCCGGGTTCGGGCGGTCGTTCATGGCGGCGCTCGACACGTGGTTCCCGTCGCCCATCGATTTCGAACATGTCCGGCACGTCAGCCGTGCATGGACCGTTATCCATTCGACGAACGACCGCCTCGTTCCCTACAAGGAAGGTGTCTGGCTTGCGGATCGTTTGCATGCACAGATCGTGACGAAGGAGAACGGGCACTTCCGCGTCCGCGAAGGGGCGCAACAGCTCCCGGAGGTCCTCGACGCCATCCTTTCGACAAAAAAAGACGCATGAAACGGACGACGCTCTGCTATCCCATTCAGGATGGGAAGGTCCTGCTCGCCATGAAGAAGCGGGGATTCGGTGCAGGTAAATGGAACGGCCCGGGCGGCAAGGTCGCGGAGGGCGAGTCGGTCGAGGATGCGTGCCGGCGCGAGACCAAGGAAGAGACGGGCGTGGACGTGGGCGTCCTCGAGGACCGCGGTGTCGTGCGGTTCATCTTCGAATGCCGTCCGGAGTGGGACAATGAATGCCGTATCTTCGTCACGAGCGACGTCATAGGCGAACCGATCGAGACCGAGGAGATGCGCCCTGCGTGGTATCCGATCGACACGTTGCCGTTCGTGGAGATGTGGGAGGACGACGCGATCTGGCTCGACGGCGTGCTCGCGGGCGGGACCGTGGACGCCACGTTCTGGTTCGATCATCACGGCATCATGCTGCGTTGGGAGAAGCGGTGACTTTTTCGGCGGTCCCGAGCCTGCTACAATCGACATCATGAAGGTCATCGCGCTCGGGACCGGTATCTGCGCGAACGGACATCTCGAGGGCGCCCGCATGTGGCCGCCCGGTTTTCTCATCGACGTGGACGGCACGCTCATCCTTCTCGATTGCAGCGAAGGTATTCGCTACCGTATCGCGGATGCGGGATACGACTACGGTGACGTCGCGCACGTCTGCGTCACGCACGGGCATCCGGATCATGCGGCCCTGCCGCAGTTCATCCAGGCCAAGGCATGCCGATGTATCTTCGGCGCAGGCTGCCGCGTCGCGAATCCATGCGCGTTCTACCTCCCGCGGCCCCTCGTCGACCGGTTTCGTGCACTCTGGGACTGGTGTCAGCCGGAGAACGATGGGGGATACTGGAACGAGTTCACACCGACCTTCGTGTCGCTCGACGACCATGCGACGGTCACGCTGGAGAAGGAGATTCTCCTGACGTCGTACAGCGTCCCGCACGGGTTCGGTCGCCACCCCGCGATGTGCTTCAGGCTCGAGACGAAACATGGCGTCATCGCGTATTCCGGTGACAGCGGATTTTGCGACGCGCTTGCGGAGGCGGCGCATGATGCGGACCTCTTTATCTGCGAGTCGGAGAACCGGATCGGCTACGAGGATGTGACGAAGTACGGGCACCTCAATCCGCGCGAAGCCGGTGAGATCGCCAAGCGAAGCCGATGTCGCCGTCTGCGCATCACACACACCACCGGACAGGACGAGCCCGCGGCCATCCTCCATGAGGTTCGTGAGGCGGGATACCATGGCGACGCGGCCGTGGCACGCGACGGCGACATTTATATCATTGAGAAACCTTGACGCCGTTCGGCGTGCTATACTTTGAACATCTCTATGGGCATCTTCCTTCGCACCCTCATCGGTCTCGCCATCGCGTCTGCCGGGACGTTTATGGTTCTGAAGACGCGCGTCATCCTCGGGTTCTTCGGTCCGGTCGCATGGGCGGACGCGAAGCTTGGGGGTGGCGGATCAAATCTGTTCTATAAGCTTATCGGCATCGTCATCGCGCTTATCGGTTTTCTCGTCGCCACGAACCTCTGGGAGGCGTTCCTGCAGGCGACGCTCGGATCCATCTTCGGCTTCGGTCAGACGTAACGTATGGCTCTCCGCAGCGGGACGGAACTCATCAACCCCTTCAAGCTCCTCGAACGCGTAGGGATTCGTGCGGGGTTCCATGTTGCCGACCTCGGGTGCGGGTCATTGGGGCATTTTATCTTCCCGGCGGCGCAGCTCGTGGGCGCGGACGGCATCGTCTACGCCGTCGACATCCAGCGCGCCGTCCTCGAACAGGTGGAGCGGTCCGCCAAGAGCGAACATCTCTTCAACATCGAGACGGTCTGGTCCGACATCGACGTCTACGGCGCGACGCGCATCCCGGACGCATCGCTCGACCTCACGCTCGTCATCAACAACCTGTGGGTCTCGCAGAATCGTCCGCAACTAGCTAAGGAGTCTGCGCGCCTCACCAAACCTAAGGGACGGGTCATCGTCGTCGAGTGGAAGGCGACCGCCACGCCCATGGGGCCCCCTCCGGACAGGCGGCTCGTGCAGGAGGAGGCTGAACAGGTCTTTTCGACTCCGTATCTGGCGTTCAAGGAAGCCTTCGAGGCTGGTGCCTACCATTACGGGCTCATCTACGAGCGGACGGACGCCCCGGTCGGGGATTGATTGTCATTTTCCCGCGCGTAAGGCAGACTCGACTGGATATGACGCTTCCTCCATTGTTGCAGCTCTCCTATTGGTTCGATTCGCTTCCTCCGCCGTTCCTCCCGGTCATCGATCGGTCGCTGCTGGCGGTGTTCGGTATCCTGCTCGTGGCAGGTATCATCGCCCGTATTGTCGCGTCCCGTCATGGGTGGGAAAAGATGACGAAGCGCCTCGTGGCACGCTCCGGGGGCATGCTGACGACGCTCGGCGCCTTCGGCCTCGTCTTGTACGCCTTGAGCTACGAGCGGGTTCCCGTACTGTCCTCACGCCTCGGATATCTTCTGTGGGTCGGGCTACTCGGATGGTATGTCTGGAAGACTTATCGATTCATCCGCGTCGAGATTCCCAGCGTCCAGAAGCGGCGTGAAGAGCGGGAGCAACTCGAGAAATGGCTTCCCAAACCAAACAACAAGTGACCCCGAAAGATCCGCGCAGGCGGTTCGGGAACCGCGGCGAGGACCTTGCCGCGGTTTTCTTCATGTCCAAGGGATTCCGTATCGTGGCGCGCAACTGGTCCTGCCGCGCGGGTGAGATCGATCTCATCTGCGAACGCGACGGCGTCACGCGGTTCGTGGAGGTGAAGACGCGGAGGACCACGGCGTATGGGAATCCAGAGGAAGCAGTCACGCCCGCGAAACTTCGACACCTCGGTCGTGCCGTCGAGAGCTATCTCCGCGCCGTATCCGCCTCGCCGGTCCGGTATCAGATCGACGTGCTCGGTATCCTGACCGTGCCCGGGAAACAACCGGAGTTCCATCATGTGGAGAACGTCGGGACGTAGTTTTTTTGGCCCCGCCGTTCCTGTTTTTCGCAGGAACGACAGATGGGGGACGAATCAGACGATGAACATCGCGTCGCCGAAGGAGTAGAAGCGGTATCCGTCCTTGATAGCCTCGGCGTAGGCGACAAGGGCGATGCGGCGACCTTCGTCCGGGTCAGCGTGTTTCTCGCCGATGAACGCGGAGACGAGGACGAGGAGCGTGGACTTGGGAAGATGGAAATTCGTGATGAGGGCGTCGACGGCCGTGAAGCGGTAGCCCGGGGTGATGAACATGCCGGTGAAGCCGTGCCGGACGCCGGATTCCAGCGCGCGGACCGTCGTGGTCCCGACCGCGATGACGCGACCTCCACCGGTTTTCGTCTCCTTGATGAGCCGTGTGGTCTCGTCCGGGACGTCGACCCATTCCTCGTGCATCGTATGGTCCTCGATGCGGTCGGTCTTGATGGGGCGGAACGTGCCGAGGCCGACATGGAGCGTCACGGTCGCGAAGCGGATGCCTCTCGTCTTCAGGTCCGAGATAAGCTCCGGCGTGAAATGGAATCCGGCCGTCGGGGCGGCGACGGAGCCGACGTTTGTGGCGTACACGGTCTGGTAGACGGTTTCGGCGTCGGCTGGCGGGCGTTCGACATACGGCGGAGTAGGCACCGAGCCGACGCGGTCCGTCCAGGCAAGGACCTCCTCATCCGTCTTGCCGAAGTCGATGACGACGGTCCCGTCATCATGCTTTTCGACGATGGTCGCCGTCGCCTCGTCCACGAAGGCGATCGTCGAACCGGGCGTGACCTTCCGTCCGGGCTTCGCGAGGGCGATCCAACCTTCCCCGTCCGGTCGGAGCAGGAAGATTTCGATGCCGTCCGTCGTCATCAATCGCGCCTTGAAGACCCTGCTGTCGTTCACGACCAGCAGGTCGCCGGGTTTCAGGACATCGCCGATTTCGAAGAACTTTCGATGTGTAACGGTGCCAGTCGCGCGATTCATGACCAACAGCCGCGAGGCGTCGCGGGGTTTCGCGGGTTCCTGCGCGATGCGGTCCGGGGGCAGGAGATAGTCGAAATCCGATGTGTCCATGGCTGTCGGGGGAGCATGCCACGCCTCGGGTCGTCCCGCAACGACGGGGGTCCTGGCGCCTTGCCAGAAAACCTTGGATTTGATACGCTCCCGCCACGAATATGAAGGCCGAAATCCACCCGACGTACTACCCGAACGCGAAGATCGTCTGCGCGTGCGGCAATGTCGTGACCGCCGGTTCCACCGTGGAGGAAATCCACGTGGAGCTTTGTTCCAGCTGCCATCCGTTCTATACGGGCAAGCAGAAGCTCATCGATACGGCCCGCCGCGTCGAGAAGTTCGAGGCCAAGGCCGCCGCCAAGACCACCAAGAAGGGCATCCTCGGCAAGAAGGCCAAGACCGTGAAGCGCGCCGCGCAGAAGGCCGCCAAGAAGGCGCAGAAGAAGCCGACGCACCTGAACGAAGAGTAACGACGACAGCGCCTGACCGGCCGTGAGGCCGGTCTTGTGTTATCCTCCACATATCATGGATCTCATCAAAGCCGCTGCCGACGCGCGCGCCAAGCTCTCGGAGCTTGAGACGAAGGTATCCTCGCCGGAGACGCTCGCCGACCAGCAGACGATCCGGGACGTTTCGCGTGCCTACGCCCAAGCGAAGCGTGTCAGCGAGGCGGGGGAACGATATCTCGCTGCGGCGCTTGCGGCCGAGGATCTGAAGTCGGCGGCCGGGTCCAACGATGAGGAGATGCGCGCGCTTGCGGCGGGCGAATCCGAACGCGTCACCGACGAGCTCGCGGCCGCGACGTCGGTGTTCGAGGTCGCGCTCGTGCCGCCGGATCCTCATGACGAGGGCAACGCCATCGTCGAGATTCGGGCGGGGACCGGCGGGGAGGAAGCCGCGCTCTTCGCACAGGATCTCTTCCGCATGTACGCGCGGTTCGCGGAGCGTCACGGCTGGAAGACGTCCATGGTCTCGGAATCGTTGGCAGAGATGGGCGGATACAAGGAGGTCGTCTTCACCATCCAAGGGGCCGGCGCATTCGGCGCCATGAAGATCGAACAGGGCGTACATCGCGTCCAGCGCGTACCGACGACCGAGAAGCAGGGCCGTATCCACACGTCGACCATCACGGTCGCGGTGCTTCCCGAGGTCGAGGAGACGGAAATCACCATCGAGGCCAAGGACCTACGCATCGACACGTTCTGCGCCGGCGGCAAGGGCGGTCAGTCCGTGAACACGACCTATTCCGCGGTCCGTATCACGCACCTGCCGACGAACACGGTCGCGTCCTGCCAAGACGAACGCTCCCAGGTCCAGAACCGCGAGCGCGCCATGCAGATCCTCCGGAGCCGCCTGTGGGAACTCGAGGAGGAGAAGCGTCGGAGCAAGATCGACGCGGACCGTAAGGCGCAGATTGGACGCGGTGAACGGTCTGAGAAGATTCGGACATACAATTTCCCGCAGGACCGAATCACGGATCATCGCATCAAGCGTTCGTGGCACAATATCCCTCAGATCTTGGACGGCGACCTCGATGAGGTCGTCCAGGCCATTAAGCTCGGGAAGACGGGGGACGCCGAGGACGAGGAGTGAGGGGTTGACGGAATCGGAGAAATATGGTTGATTACAGTCCTCTCAGGTCAGGGGACTTGTGAAGGGGTACCCGCCCATCCGGGGGTTTAGCGCCCCAAAGGGGCAGAGGAGTGTGAGATGCGTCTCGCCATGTCCGTCCTTTCCATCATGATACTTGGTTCCGTCATCGGTTGCGTCAGCGAGCCGGAGGCCGACAGCCTTCAGCAGACCTCGACCACCACGACGCCTACAGGCGGAAGTGGCGGCGAAGCCGGTTCCACCCAGACAGGCGGCTCTGGAGGTTCCGGCGGTGACGTCGGAGGCTCGACAGCCACGGGTGGCTCTGGAGGTTCCGGCGGCGCGAGCTGTCCGGACGCCGAAGGCACGGTCCGGTTCCGTTGGAGCAAGCCCGACGGGTATGATCTCGCCGGGGGCGCCATCCGCGTCTGCGGGGAATATGCACTTCCCGGCGGAGACCCGGTCAGTCACTGGGACTGCTCCGGGACGGTCCCGAACGTTACCGGGTTCTGTCAGATGCAGCCCGTGGGCGGTGGCGTGTACGAGTGCACGGCGGACGTCCCGGTCGCGGCGCTCGTGACGTACACCATCTACATCGGCGGCAATCCGGACGCCTACGCGTTCGATTACTGCGAGTGGCCGGGTGGCGGCTATGGCGAGACCTTCGGGACTCCCGAGGTCGAGCATCAGTGTGCCCTGCTCGAAGTCGACCCGGAGGACAACGAAAGCGATGCCTATCTATGCACCATGAACGGCCTGTTCACGGTGCCGGGCGAGCTCTAGCCCATCTCCTGTCGCCATCCGGCGACTTGCGCCCTGACCGCATCACGCGGAAGGGGCGCTTTTCTTTTTTTGCAAGGTAGAGCCCAAGAGTCCCCGTCACCATTGACAAAACCCCAATTTTCTGGTAGGGTCGGGGTAACAAAATTCTCAAATAACAACAGTTCTTCGACATTGTCGATCAGGAGGTGGTGATGGAAACGGTGCGTATATTCGCAACGACGGTAATCACGGTGGCGGGTGCCTTTGTTGCCGTTTTTTTTCTCGGGGCGAACGGCGCCTGCTCGCTCATCATCGGCGACCTCGAGCCGCCAAGCATGTGTACGGTCGGTTGTGGCACCACGTTCTCCGGCGGCTCCGGCGGCTCCGGCGGCTCCGGCGGCTCCGGCGGCGATGCGGCGACGGGTGGAACCGGCGGAACGGTCGTCACGGGCGGCGGCGGGCAGGGCGGAGGTTGTGAAAGCAACCAGAAGTTCTGCGGCAGTGGATGCGTCCAGATCGACGACCCGGACTACGGGTGCGACGATCAGGGATGCTCTTCCTGCGACGTCCCGAACGCGACCGCATCGTGCGACCAAGGCGCATGCGCCATCGAGACGTGCGACGAAGGCTTCGACGACTGCGTCAACGGCGCGGACGACGGGTGCGAGCAGGACATCTTCTCGGATCCGCTCAACTGCGGCGGGTGCAACAGCGAGTGCACCGACTACGGCGCCCAGCCGTGCCAAGTCGGACGGTGTAACCCCGGTTGCGGCACGGACAACGTGCCGATATCGACCGAGGGCTACGCGCTTTGTGCAACGATTCCGGACGCGGATCATCCAGGCGGAACGCAGCTCGGATTGGGTGGTCAGTACACCGATTCGAACAACGTGCTTCATTCTGGGTTCCAGATTCCCGGGTGCGTCGCCCAGACGTCCGAAGCGGATCAGGTCACCTGCAGCATCGATGTGAAGTCAGGGTCGACGCTCAAGGTCCTTCCCGGATATCCGGTCAACGGGCCGCTGATCCTCTGCGACGACGTCGCTACACACCCGTCCTCGGGAGCATGCTACAACGTGACCGTGATGCTGTACTTCGATGGCGTGCAGCTTCCTGGCGCTGCCGTCGGGGATCCCTCGGGGAGCATGACCGGTTCATGGTCCTACTGCCAAGGGGATATGGCCCTCGCATACTGGATGTACTGCTATCCAGTTCCCTAAGGCGTACCTTGCCCCTCTGAAGGGGCATCTTGGGCCCGCTCTCCCGACACCGATTCCGCATTTTGCGGACTCGGGTCGGGATGGAGCGGGCCCTTTTCTATTTCTCGGGGTCGTGGTAACGTCCTCGAGCCCTGAAATGGGGCATTTTACTCAGGCTTCGGCGTTGCCGGAGCAATCCCACATCCGTTGGCGGAATCCGTCGCTCCCTCCCGACATTTGTCCCTTCATGGGCTGGGTCGGGGCACGCGACGTTGGCCATCGGAGAGGTCTAAAAGGGTCACACCATATGCAGAAGATCCCGTCATTGGCCGAGCTGCTTCAAGCCGGAGCGCATTTCGGTCATCGAACGTCCAAGTGGCACCCCAAGATGAAGAAGTTCATCATGGGCAGCCGTCAGGGCATCCACATCATCGACCTCGAGGAGACGCGTAAGTCCCTCGAGTCCGCCCTCGCCTTCGCGAAGCAGGTCACGTCGCGGGGCGGTGTCGTGCTGTTCGTCGGCACGAAGAAACAGGCTTCCGACATCGTCGAGAAGGCCGCACTCGACGCCGGCATGCCGTACGTCAACCGGCGGTGGCTCGGCGGCACGCTGACCAACTTTGCGGTCATCACCGCCATGTTGCGTAAGTACAAGGACCTGAAGCGTAAGCAGGAGAAGGGCGAACTCGGCAAGTACACCAAGTACGAGCAGCTCAAGTTCGACGAGCAGATCAAACAACTCGACGATAAGGTCGGGGGTATTCAGGACCTCGCGCGTATTCCGGAGGCGGTGTTCATCATGGACATCAAGAAGGACAAGACTGCGCTCACCGAGGCCACGCGCCGCGGGGTCAAGATCATCGCGCTGTGCGACACGAACGTGAATCCGACGCACATCGACTATCCCATCATGTCGAACGACGACGCCATCAAGACCATCGACATCATGGCGAATATCGTCGCCAAGGCATGCAAGGAAGGACGTGAGGAATGGGAAGCGGCTCGCGCGCGGCTCGGTAGCGTGCTTTCGAACGGCGGCGCCCAGAAGGCTCCGACGAACGTGTAAGGACGGACGACATACTCATCAATTTGAACCTTATGGCAGACGCAAAAATGGTCATGGAGCTCCGTAGCCAGACGGGTGCCGGCATCGTCGACGCGAAGGACGCGCTCGAGGAGGCGGGCGGCGACATGCAGAAGGCGATGGAGATCCTGAAGAAGAAGGGGGCCGCCAAGGCCGCCAAGAAGACGAGCGAGCGCACGACGTCGGAAGGCATCGTCGCCGCGTATATCCATCACACCAAGAAGCTCGGCGCCATGGTCGAGGTCCAGAGCGAATCAGACTTCGTGGCGCGCAACGAGGAATTCCGTCAGTTCGCGGACGACATCGCCATGCAGGTCGCGGCCATCGATCCGCTCTACGTTTCGCCCGAGACCATCCCGGCGGACGTGTTCGAGAAGCAACGTGAAATCTTCAAGGTGGAGATGGAAGGCGAGAACAAGCCGGACGAAATCAAGGAAAAGATCATCGAGGGCAAACTCGCGAAGTGGTTTTCCGAGGTGTGCCTCCTGAAGCAGCCATACTTCCGCGACGAGGACATGACCGTCGAGGAACTGCTGAACGAGAAGATCGCCAAGATCGGCGAGAAGATCGTCATCGCGCGTTTCGCGCGATACAACATGGGCTGACGTCACGCGCGTCGCTCCACAAAAACGGCGGCGACGCCGTTTTTGTGATATCATTTGACTCATATATGCCTCGCATCGCCATCAACGGGTTCGGCCGCATCGGCCGCAACACCTTTAAGGCCGGATTCGGCCACAAGGGCTTCGACGTCGTGGCCGTGAACGACCTCACGGACGCCGAGACGCTCGCACATCTCCTTGCGCACGACACGACCTATCACGCGTGGGGCGTGAAGATCTCGAGCGACGGGACCAACCTCATCGTCGCGGGCAAGAAGATCCCGGTGCTCGCGGAGAAGGATCCGAAGCTCCTGCCATGGAAGAAGATGAAGGTGGACGTGGTGCTCGAGTGCACGGGGCGATTCACGAACAAGGAAGGCGCCTCTCAGCATCTCGCGGCCGGAGCGAAGCGCGTCATCATCTCGGCGCCGGCCAAGGGCGGTGGCGTGCCGACGGTCGTCATCGGCGTGAACGAGAAAGGGGTGGGCAAGACGTCGGACATCCTTTCGAACGCGAGCTGCACCACCAACTGCATCGCACCAGTCGCGGCGGTCATGCACGCGGCGTTCGGCGTGAAGAAGGCGATGATGACCACGGTCCATTCCTTCACGGCGGATCAGGTGCTCCAGGATGGTCCGCATAAGGACCTGCGACGCGCGCGGTCCGCCGGGCAGAACATCATCCCGACGACGACCGGCGCGGCCATCGCGACGACCGAGACCATCCCGGAACTGAAGGGGCTGTTCGACGGCATCTCCATCCGCGTGCCGACGCCCTGCGTGTCCATCGCGGACTTCACGTTCCTGCTGAAACGCAAGACCACGCAGGACGAAGTAAACAAGGCGCTGCGCGCCGCGTCGAAGCAGAGACAATGGAAGGGCATCCTGGACGTGACGGATGAGTCGCTTGTCTCCAGCGATTTTGTCGGGAACCCGGCATCGTCCATCGTGGACCTGCCGTTCACCAAGGTTGTTGACGGCGACATGGTGAAGATCCTTGCCTGGTACGACAACGAATGGGGCTATTCCTGCCGTCTGGCCGAGCTCGCGGTCCTAGTCGGCAAGAGATGACATGACCGACTGGCGGAAAGGCCGGAGCCTCGGCCTGGTGTACGACGTCCTGACGGCCGTGCTCGCGGGGTTCGGTGTCGTGGGCGCCGCCATGTCGTTTCGCGCGGGCGGGCTGTGGATGTCCGTCGGCATGCTGTTTGCACTCGGCGTCGGCCTCATCGTCTGGGGCGTGTTCATCGAGCCGCAGCGCCTCATCGTGCGGAGATATCGCGAGCCGCTCATGCTGGAGCCGAAGACATGGGTCCGGCTTGTCTTCGTATCCGACA
Organism: Patescibacteria group bacterium; assembly: GCA_018830865.1. Taxonomy (GTDB): domain Bacteria; phylum Patescibacteriota; class Patescibacteriia; order 2-12-FULL-60-25; family 2-12-FULL-60-25; genus JAHJRN01. The sequence goes on from JAHJRN010000002.1 coordinate 48,671, forward strand.
TGCACGCGGGTCCGTTCCGTAATCGGCGCTGGTTCGAACGCGTCAGCCTCGAAGTCGCGTCGCTCGGCGCGGACCTCGTCGTCTTCGGGGGTGATTTCGTCTCAGATCATGCCGAAGCTGTCGAGCAGGTCGTGTCCCTCGGCCGCGTCCATGGACGCCTCGGGACGTTTTTCGTGCTCGGGAACCATGACTATCAGGATGATCCGGTATCCATCCGGACAACCGTCGCTGGATGGGGAATCGCAGACCTGACGAATGGACATATCTCGGTCCAAAAGGACGGACGGACGCTCCAGATCTCCGGTATGGACGATTGCTGGTATGGGACGCCGGCGTCGCCGCCTACCCGCGTCTCGGCGACGCTTCCTCACATCTCTATCGCACACGAGCCGGACATCGCGCTTGACGTGAAGGAAGGGGATACGGACCTCATCATCACGGGCCACACGCACGGCGGGCAAATCCGCCTACCGTTCCTCGGCGCGCTCGCGGGCATCCCGTCCCTGCTCGGCCGTCGCGTCGACCGCGGACGGAAGGTCGTGAACGGCGTTCCGCTCATCGTCTCGGAGGGATTGGGGGAAGCGGATGTCCGCGCACGGCTCTTCTGTCCGCCGGAGGTGACGGTCGTCGATATCGGGATATAGCCCCGTCCGAGAGAGCGTCACCTCGTCCGTCGTGATATCATTGGGGCATGAAACTCCGTACCCTGTCCGCCGCGACGCATCTCAAAGGCGTGCGCGTGCTCATTCGCGTAGATTGGAATGTCCCCATCGAGGGATCATACGTCGGCGAGAAGGGGTTGAAGCTCGAACGTACCTTCGGGACCATTCGAGATCTCGAGCGCCGCGGGGCTGTCGTCGTCGTGATGACGCACCTCGGACGGCCGAAGCGCCGCGATCCGAAAATCTCGACCGAACGTCTCGCGCAGGCGGCGCGGCGCATGTCAGGCGTCCCGTTCAGGTTTTGCGGCGAAGCTATTGATACGAAGGAAGGTCTCGCCAAAGCGGACGCCCTCATCCGGGCCGCTAAGCCGGGGACGGTCTTCCTGCTCGAGAACGTGCGGTTCCTGAAGGGCGAGGAGACGAACGCCGCACCTGTCGCGAAGGCGCTTGCATCGCTCGTAGACATTTTCATCAACGACGCGTTCGCCTCGTCGCACCGATCGCACGCCTCCGTCGTCGGCGTTGCCAAGCTCCTGCCGTCGTATGCCGGCCCCGAGCTCGTCGACGAGGTCTCCGCTCTCACACATCTCCTCGAGAAGCCAAAGCATCCCTATGTCGCGGTCGTCGGCGGCGCGAAGCTCTCGACCAAGCTCGGCGTCATCGCCGCGCTCCTCAAGGTCGCTGACCGGGTCCTCATCGGCGGTGCCATGGCGCATCCGTTCTATCTCGCGAAACGCCTGTCCATCGGCAAATCCTACGTCGAGAAGGACGGCGTCCCGCTTGCTCGGAAGCTCCTGAAGGATCCGAAACTCGCGTTGCCGACCGACGCGGTCGTCGCGCCGAAACTTGATCCGAAGAAGGTCCGCGTCGCCTTCATCGACGACATCAAGGCGTCGGAAGTCATCGGGGATATCGGGACCGAGACCATGATGACGTGGTCCGCATGGCTCAAGAAGGCCAAGACCATCGCATGGAACGGGCCGGTCGGCGTGGCGGAGATCCCGACGTTTTCGCATGGATCGCTCGTGCTCGCGCGGACCATCGCGTCGCGCAGCAAGGGCGAGTGCTACGGTGTGGTCGGTGGCGGCGACACCCTGCCCATCGTCGCGCGGAGCGGTATGGCAGAATGGATGGACCACATTTCCACGGGCGGCGGCGCCATGCTCGAGTTCATCTCGAATAATGGAGACCTGCCAGGACTTCGGGTCCTTCAGGCGAAGGTACCCGCGACACGGAAACCGAAGAAAACGTCTAAGAAGAAGACGAAACGGGAATAAACGATATGAAGGAACGAAAACCCGGAGAGACGGCGCAGGATGCCGGATTACGGCTCATGGTCATGAAGAAGACCCTCGAGCTCATGACGGCCGCGTTTTCGCTCGTGGCCGCGCTCGCATGGAACGATGCCATCCAGGCGCTGTTCCAATGGATCTTCGGTCCGCAGAGCAACGTGGCCGCAAAGTTTTTCTACGCCATCCTCGTGACAGCGATCATCGTCTGGATCGGATTCCGGCTCGCACGTGTCACGAACCTTATCGAGAAGCGATACGGCGCGAAGCATGAGATGGACAGCTGATGTCGTGACGACGGACCGTCGACGTTTTTTGTGATACACTTGACGCAGTATGTTGTTCGCACCAAAAATCTCACACGTCATCGCACGTGAAATCTTGGATTCGCGCGGGAATCCGACGGTCGCATGCCGCGTCATCCTTGCATCCGGTGCCTCGGCGGAGGCTAAGGTCCCGTCCGGCGCATCCACCGGGTCGCATGAGGCGTTGGAGCTGCGTGACGGCGGGAAGCGCTTTGGCGGCAAAGGCGTCCGCAAGGCCGTCCGTAACGTGAACGAGAAGATCGGTCACGCGATCCGCGGCATGGATGCCCGCAAACAGAAGGATATCGATCGCATCATGCGTGAGCTGGACGGTACGGAGAATTTTGCCACGTTTGGGGCGAACGCGACGCTCGCCGTTTCCCTCGCGGTCGCGCAAGCGCTCGCGATGCATCAGCGGATGCCACTTTGGCGTTCGCTTCGGCATACGTATCGCTTCGAGAGGCACGCGGCGTTACCTATTCCCATGATGAACGTGCTGAACGGAGGCGCACATGCGGATTGGTCCCTCGACGTGCAGGAATGCATGATTCTTCCGCGGCAGCGGTCGTTCGCGGAGCGTGTTCGTGCGGGAACTGAGGTGTTCCATACGCTGGCGAAGCTCCTGAAGGCACGTGGGTTCGCGACGACGGTCGGGGACGAAGGCGGGTTCGCGCCGAAGCTCACGAACGTCGAGGAGGCGTTCGACCTACTCGTCGAGGCCATCAAAGCAGCCGGCTACAAGCCTGGAAAGGACATCGCGCTCGCGACCGACGTGGCGGCCAGCGAATTCTATGCGTCGAAGGCGAAACTCTATCGGTTCAAGGCAGAGAAGCGCGACTTTACGGCGCCGGAGCTCCTCAAGCGGTATGAGGCATGGCAGGCGGCTTATCCCCTAATGTCCATCGAGGATCCGTTCGCCGAAGACGACTGGAAGGCATGGCAGGTGTGCGTCCCTGCGCTCAAGAAGAAATCCCTCATCGTGGGCGACGATTTCTTCGTGACGAACGTGAAGCGGCTCGAGCGCGGCATCCGCGAGAAGGCGGCGACCGCCATCCTCATCAAGCCCAATCAGATTGGGACGCTGACCGATACCGTGAGCGCCATCCGGATGGCACAGGACGCGGGATTCGCCGTCATCATCTCGCATCGTTCCGGCGAAACCTCGGACACGACCATCGCGGACCTCGCGGTCGCGAGCGGTGCTGAGCATATCAAGACCGGATCGCTGTCGCGATCCGAGCGCGTCGAAAAATACAATCGCCTCATGGCGATCGAACAGGAATTTCTGCACCGGAGCTAGCGTCCGTTGAGGTTTTTTCGGATGTTTTCCGTCTTGCGGCGGTCGATGTCCTCGACGGTTTTCTTGACGGTTTTCTTGTGGCGCGTGACGATGGAACGGACACGGCTCCGGTACGCCTGAAGGATATTCCTCATGTTCGAAATCTGATCCGCAGACGGGGGCATATGGACAAAGTATAGGCCATGGGGCCTTGAAGGGATAGGTGTCCCGTGGTAGCGTCCCGGGCATGTTCAGCGATGCCGTGCCGAAATATCGACTTCTCGTCTTCGGGTGCCAGATGAACAAGAACGATGCTGAGCGCATCTCACGCCTCCTGTCGGACATGGGGCTCGCATCCACGGAGGACGAGACGGAGGCGGACGTCATCGTGATGGTCACATGCTCGGTGCGACAAAGCGCGGAAGAACGCATCTACGGCAAGATGGAGGACCTGATCGATCTCAAGAAGCGGAACCCACGTCTTCTTGTCGGCGTGACAGGATGCATGGCCGGACGTGATCGCGACGGTGCCATCCGGAAACGGCTTGCGGCCGTCGATTTCTTTTTCCCCACGGCGGAGATGGGGAAGCTTTCGGGATGGATTGCGGAGCGGTGGGGGCTTCCGACGCCAGTCGGGACACCGGATTCGTCCGGACAAGCCTATCTCGACGTCGAACCGCTGCGCCCCCCGTCGATAGCGTCGGCCTTCGTGACGATTCAGACCGGATGCGACAAGTATTGTGCCTATTGCGTGGTTCCATATGCGCGCGGACGCGAGACAAACCGACCGGTCGCGGCCATCCTTGATGAAGTACGTTCCTGTGTGGATCGCGGTATCGTCGAAGTCGTGCTCCTCGGGCAGAGCGTGAATTCGTACCGCGCGCCGGATGCCGAGACGTTTTCGAAGAACAATCCGTATGCCGATTCATTTGCGGCGCTGCTGTGGGAAACGGACAGCCTTCCCGGCATTCGGCGCGTCCATTGGACCGCGGCACATCCCGTTTCCATGTCCGATGAGGTCATCGACGCGCTCGGCCTTTCGCATCAGGTGAACTATCTCCATCTTCCGGTGCAGTCCGGGTCGGATGAGGTCCTGCGCCGCATGAACCGCAAGTACACGCGACAAGGGTTCCTCGACATCATCGAGGCCGTGAAGCATCGACGTCCTGGTATCGCACTTGGGACCGATTTCATCGTCGGATTCCCGGGCGAGACCGATGCGCAGTTCGAGGAGACGTTGTCGCTCTATGTCGAGGCGGATTTTGATATCGCGTATCCTGCGGAATACAGTCAGCGGACCGGGACGCTCGCGGCGCGTCTCTATCCGGACGACATCCCGGCGGACGTGAAGCGCGGCCGTCGTCTTGCGGTCCAAGATCTGATGGAGCGGACGACCTTGCGTAAGAACCGGGCGACGGTCGGCACCACGGTCGAGGTTCTCGTCGCGTCGGTCGACGGAGGGGAAGCAGTCGGCACGTCGTCGGAACAGAAGGTATGTCGGTTTCCGTGCGATGACCCATCGTATATCGGTCGCATCGTTCCGATTCGCATCAATACGGCCCAAACATGGCAATGTCACGGGAATATGCTACGCTCATCTTGAAGGTCATTCGGTATGCCGAAAGCACGGAACCATCGGCCATCGACCCGACACCGTCTCCCGCGTGTGGTCTGTGTCGTCGGGCCGACCGCCTCGGGCAAGACGGAGCTTGCCATCCGAATCGCCAAGACCCTGCGGGGCGAATGCATCAACGCGGATGCGAGACAGGGGTATACGGATTTCAGTATCGGCACCGGGAAACCGGAGGGCACGCGCGGCACCTATCGGGGCCAGCGCGCCTTTCTCGTGGACGGCGTCCCGCATTACCTGATGGATTTCCTTCCGCCGATGAAGGCCATCACGGCGGCGGAGTGGAAGACTATGGCGTTGACGGCGGTGAAGGGCATTTCGAAGCGTGACCATCTGCCGATCGTCGTCGGAGGCACGGGCCTCTATGTCAAGGCGCTCGTGGACAACTATACGTTCCCGATGGTCGAGCCGAAGCCGCATCTCCGCGCCGCGTTCGAGCGTAAGCCGCTTAAGACGCTCGTCGCGTTGTTGCTTAAGCTGGATCCGGATGCGGTCGCGGTCGTGGACCTCAAGAATCCGCGTCGCGTCATCCGGGCGCTTGAGGTCGCGACGTTCACGGGGAAGCCGTTCACGGCACAACGCGGCATCGGCAAGCCGGTGGTCGAGGCGTTTCAGGTCGCGCGCGTCTTCTCGCGGCAGGAGTTGTTCCGTCGCATCGACGCGACCATCGAGGACATGATCGAGCGTGGATGGATCGACGAGATTCGTGAGATATTACGTAAGGGCGTGGCGAACGAGGCACCGGCCATGACATCTATCGGCTATCGTCAGCTCGTGCAGTACATCAAAGGCGAGAAGCCGCTCGAGAAAGCCATCGCGGAATGCAAAACCGCGGTGCATGACTATGCCCGCAGGCAGGAGACCTGGTTCAAACGCGACCCGCGTATTCATTGGGCCACGGACGAGAAGGATGCGATGAAGATGGTGAAGGAATGGATTACGGACGGGGAGCAATCAGTCTCCTAGCTCCTTCCGTACGATTTCCTCGACTGTGACGGGGTTCGCTTTGCCTTCGGTGGTTTTCATCACGCCGCCGACGAACCAACCGATGACGCCCGTCTTGCCGGCTTTCACCTGGGCGACTTGATCCGGATTCTGCTCGATGATGCGGCGGACCACCTCGGTCACCGCGTCCGCGTCCATCGTCTGTCCAAGGCCGTGATTTTCCATGAGATGCGACGGGTCCGTGCCGGTCTCCACCATGAGGGCGAGGAGCTTTTGGCCGTTCGCGCTGTTGATCTTGCCTCCGTCGAGGAGGTGCAGGAATTCCGCGAAATCCTCCGGCGTGATGTTTACGTCCGCAATGGACATGTTCCTCGTGGCGAGGAGCCCTGCGAGCTTGGTCGTGAGCCAGCCGCCCGCGAGCTTCGCGAGTTTTTTCTTGCGCTCGTTCAGGAGCTCGCCGCCGGAGCGGGACGACCCGTCCGTGGCTTCAAGCCAGGCGCCGAGTTCGCCCATCACGTTTTCCGCGTAGTCGGCCCATCCGTCGTTGCCGACGAGGAACGCGACATCACCCTTGCTGAACCACCATTCCTCCTCGAGGCGTGACCGTTTTTCCGACGGAAGTTCGATGGACCGCGTCTGCATGCGCTCGCGGATGGCGACGAGGTCCTGCGGTGGCAGGTCCGGTTCGGGGAAATACCGGTAGTCCGCGCTGGATTCCTTGGTACGTTGCTCGAACGTCGCACCGGCGTCCTCATCCCACCCTCGCGTCGCGCCGACCGGCGGCGTATTCGAGGCATAGAGGTCGTTCTGGCGCTCGATCTCGTGCGTGAGGGCACGCTCGACGGCTCGGAACGAGTTGAGGTTCTTGATCTCGATCTTCGGGTTCAGGAACGATTGCGTCGGCATGTTCTTGTCGTCCACCTCGAGGAGCGAGACGTTCGCGTCGCAGCGCATCTGTCCCTTCTCCATGTCAGCGTCCGAGGCGCCGATGGCCCGGAGGATGGAGCGGATTTCCTGGAGATACGCCTTCGCCTCCTGCGGGGAGCGGAGATCGGGTTCGCTGACGATTTCGAGGAGCGGCGTCCCGGACCGGTTGAAGTCCACGGCCGTCCCGTCCGGTGTGTGGAAGTTCTTGGCGGCGTCCTCCTCCAGATGCGCACGCGTGATGCCGACGCGAATCCGGTCGCGCGGCGGGTCCTGTTTCGGGACATCCGCCTCGACATGGCCGTCCAGGGCGATAGGCAGGCGGAATTGGGAAATCTGGTACCCCTTGGGCAGGTCCGGATAGAAGTAGTTCTTGCGGTCGAAGGCCGACGTATCCGGCACACGGCAATGGAGGGCGAGCGCGGTCTTCACGCCGAGTTCGAGTGCCGTCGCGTTGAGCGCGGGGAGGGCGCCGGGCTGGCCCGTGCAGATGGGGCAGATGGCGGTGTTGGGAGATATCTCGTCCCCGACGTTTGGGCACGGACAGAACATTTTGGACGCGGTCTTGAGCTGGACGTGGACCTCAAGGCCGATGATGGGGATCAATCGCATATCGATGATATGGTAGGCGGTTTGCACGAAAACCGAAAGGGCGACCCGTCGGCCGCCCCTGTCGATATTGAAGGATGATTCGGTCAGCGTGTCTTCTGGAGGGCGCGGTAGACCTTGACGGTGAATCCCACCATCAACGGCATGAAGGCGGCCTGTACGACATAATGGATGAGCATGATGGTTCCGTTCACGACCGGGTCGATCTGTCGGCCATATCCTGTCTGCATCGCTTCCGGACCGGCGATGCCACCGAGGATGCCGGTAGGAATCCCGACGACGAGACCGATCAAGAGGCCGAAGACGATGCCGCCGACAAGAAGGCGCCAGAACGTTTCCCACCAGCGTCCTCTGACCAGCGCGCGCGACGCCGCGAGCGCCTGTGTCCCGCGGGTGCCTTTATCGACGAGGATCATCTGGCTGAACGAGAACGCGATAGCGAGGTAGATGCCCGGGAGGATGAAGAGGATGATTCCGCCGAGCGTCGCGAGGCCGACGAGGATACTGACCAAGAAGAACGGGAGGAAGATGGTCCAGGCCTTTTTCGAGGCTTCCGCGGGTGCGAGCGGCCGCTTCCCTCCTTCGAGGTTCAACATCGTCTGGTAGAGCTGGATAGAAATCCAGACCACGGCGACTCCTGCTACGAGGCCGACGATGCCTTCGAGGAAGGCGAAGGCTCCATGGAGTTTCGTGAGGAGAGCGGCTGCGAATACGGCGAGCCCGACGTAGAGGAAGTAAATCGACGTCTTTACGCTGGCGTTCCAGGTAGATGTGAACAATTTCCATGCTTCGACGACGAGCGTCCACGCGCCCGGAAGGGCTTTGGGGGTATTTTCCATATGCAAAAAGAATAGCATTTCTGGTCGGATACGACCATCACGTCGCCATCTCCTCGAGAAGCGTCGTCATGTCGGCCGCGAGACCGTCTTTCGTCTTTTTGCCGTCCAGGATGATGAGCTTCGTCCCGCGTTCCGTGAGGGCCACGCTCGTGGCGGGGTCGCGGTAACGTTCAGCGAGAGCTGCCTGGAAATCCGACGTCTCGAAACGGTCGCCGTCGACCTTGTCCGCGCGGCCCGCAAGCCGTCCCTGCGCGATGGCTGCGTCCACGTCCACGAACACGAATGCGTCCGGTGCATGTTCGATAGCGAGACGGTTTCCGTCCAGGCTCCGGAGCCATTCCGGCGTGACCGGCGGAGACGATCCTTCTCGTTCCGATTGTAGCGGTTGGTAGGCGAGGGAGGAGAGGACGCCGCGGTCCTGGATGACCCATCGATTCGGTTTGGCCGCGAGGAAGGGCAGGATGAGGCGTGTGTATTGGACGCCGCGGTCGAGGCTGAAGGCGACGGCGGCGAAGCGCGCATCGTACGGCGTGCCATCGCGGATAACCTCTTGCCGGATGGCGGCGCCGATCCAAGCGTGGGTCGGTTCGGCCGTGAGGAGCATATCGGCCTCTCCGACGTCATCGGGTGTCGGGATGCGACCGCATTCTTCACTCCATGCATCGGCGTCGAAGACGCGCAGCCCATGCGTCGCCGCCCATGCCGTTGCCGCCTTGAGGAGTGTCGATTTTCCTGCACCGTCGATACCGTCGACCTGGATGAACATATGCTCAGAACCCTTTCGGCTTCGCGCCGAGGGTCGAATAGGTCTCGTCGGAAAGGTCCACGCGGATGAAGGAGGCAAGCAGGGGGTGGGTCTCCTGGAGGGTCCGCCAGGTTTCCTGCGCGATGCGGCGGTACGACGGGTGGCCTTTTTTGCCGGAGCGCAGTTCGATGAAATGGAAGAGTTCGCGCAGATTCCAGCCGACGAGCAGGCGACGGCGGTAGGCCATGGGGACCACATACGTCGCCTCGACTTCGAATCCGTCCTTCACGAGCGCGTCATGGAGGAGTGCGGCCTCGTCGAGCACATACCGCCATTCGCCGCTGTGGCCGACGGTCTCGATCTCCTCCGGGATATCGTAGCCCAAGTCCGTGCCGAGTGGCTGGTTCGTCTGCGTGCAGATGCGGTGGCGCTGGATGTCGCGCCAGGCACCGTAGTCCATGACGATTTCGTGCTGGAACCAGGCGTGCTCGAACTCGCGGAGCGGCGCGTCATGCTGTCCGCGACCGTCTACGGCCGCGCGTAGGACGCGTTCGATGGCTGGTCCATCGCCGCGCAGACGCCTGAGCGCTGCGGCGTAGGAGACGTCGCCGAAACGCGTGAGGATGGCAGCGGCGACATGCAACTCGGCTTCCGGGTCGTCCTTCGTCATGACGACGGGGCGGTCCGGCGTGGCGATGCGTCCCTCGGCCTCGACGCCGGTCATGAGCTCGCGGGTCAGTTCCTCCAGCACGACAGGCGTATCGGTGAGGTATTGCCGCGGGTCCGCATATTTGAGGAGCGTCGGCAGCGGCTTCTCGCGAAGCATCGCGTCCTTGTCCGCGTCCGCAGCGCCTTTCAGGACCGTTTTCAATTCGCGTCCCACCTGTCGCGCGACGGCATCCGGGGAGGAAAGGAGCTTCATGATGACGTATTCCCACGTCCGCGCGTTCGCGGTCATGCCGAGCGAGCCGAGCGCCGCGGCCGGCAGGAGATAGCGGACGACGTCGCAGACACGCGCCTTGGTCGCGGCGTTGTACGCGCCGTCGGACACGCCGTCCGTTTTAGGGAATCGGCCGCGCATGAGCGCCGTCAGCTCCGGGAACAGGGAATCATAAAGACCGTAGAGGTGGTCGAACAGGTCAGCGACCTTGGGGCCGTGTTGGCTCGTCGCGAGCGTCGCGGGTACGGAGACGCGGTCCCGTGTGAAGACCTGATACCGCGAGGATTTTTCGGTGAACGATGCGAGACGCGCGTCTTCGAGGATTTTGATGACCGTTTGGGGGATGTTCTGGAAGGCGACCGAGGCGACCGCATGCTCAGCCACGGAGTTGTGCCCGTATCCGACCACCCACTTCTCGTGGAAATCTGCGGCCTTTTCGAGGGTGACGTCATCGACGTTTTGGTCGAACGGCGTGGTCGAGCGTGAGCACTTGGCGATGGCGACGGCGAGCTGTTCGGGTGTCGGTACGAGCGTGACGCGCGTCCCGTCTTCCCGCTCGACGTCCATCCGGTTCATCCAGTAGACGCGCCTGCCGTCAGGTCCTGCCTGGTCGCGGAGCTTGGTCTTGGCGTCCGACTTCTGAACGGACGGGGTTGGTTGTGTCGTCGGTCCTGGCATATCAAATTCGACGATACCTTCTCACGGGGGTTTCTATCGCGCAACAGATTTCATCAACGGTATCCACCTGTGCTCCCGATGCCGCCCCGCGAGACGTCGTCTGCCGGCCCTTCTTCGAAGTCGACGTGAGGAAACGGGTAGATGATGGCCTGCGCTACGCGGGTGCCTGCCGGGATCGTCACGGGTGCCTGCCCGGGATTGAACATCATGACGCGGATTTCGTCCTCGGGTCCGCGGTAGTCCGCATCGATGACGCCGACGCCGTTCGAGAGCATGAGCCCGAGTTTCCCGAAGGTGCTCGAACGGGCGAAGATATGCAGGACGTGCCCTTCGGGGACGGCGAACACGAGCCCGATAGGGACCAGTCCTTGGCCCTGCGGCGGAATGACGATCTCTTCTGCGGACGTCAAATCGAACGCGGCGGAGCCCGATGTCGCGTAGGAGGGGATGACGGCGCCGGTGCGCGTTTTCGTCACGCGGACGTTCATGCCTTCGATGCGATGCCGAGCTCGGTCATCATGGCATCCACCTGACGTGTCAGGTCTTCGAGGGTCCCGTCGTTGTCGATGGTCTTCCAGGCGCGGGACGCGATGGCGGAGATGGAGTTCTCGGTCGGCGCGATCTCCTCCATGACGAATTCGTCCCAGGTCATGTCACGCTCACGCATCTTTTCGCCGCGCATCTTCATCCGATTGAATCGCTGGCGGGCGGACGCGGTGACCTCGACGAGCCGGAAGTGGGGGAGGGATTCCAACGCGGCCGTGTCTTCCGCGCGTCGGATACCGTCGACGATCACGAGAGGCGCGCCGCTCTTCCGGATGCGTAGGTCCACGGCGTACGCGAAGGTGTCTTCTCCGAACGTCGCGCGGAGCGTCTCCGAGAGGTTCACGAGGTTTTCGCGCGTCATGTCGATGGCGAGGATAGCGAGGATTTCCTTCAGCAGGTCGCTGTAGCGGACCGTCGTCGCCCCAAAACGCTCTGTGAGGATTTTTGCGGTGGTGCCTTTCCCCGAACCCTGACGACCGACCAGACCGATGATGAGGGATGATATGTCGGATTGCATAAGACCTCGTGATTTTGGCACGAGGTCCATGTGAGGGCAACTGGCTCGTTTACCCTTTGATGTCCAGGCTGACGGCCGGTCCCATCGTGGACGTCAGCACGCTGCGTTTGAGGTACGTCCCCTTGGCGCCGGCCGGCTTGGCCTTGCGCACGGCATCGAGGATGGCCTGCAGGTTCGCGAGAAGTTGTGTGTCGTCCTGTGAGGTCTTGCCGACGGTCTGATGCACGTTGCCGGTCGCGTCGTTTTTGAGCGTGACCTTACCGCGCTTCAGCTCTTCGATCATCTTCACGACGTTCGCGCCGACGGTTTCGGTCTTCGGATTCGGCATGAGGCCTTTCGGGCCGAGGATTTTTGCGACCTTCACCATCTTCGGCATCATGTCCGGCGTCGCGACGGCCACGTCGAACGCGATCTTGCCGGTCGAGGCGATCTCGGCGATAAGGTCCTCTCCGCCGACGATTTCCGCGCCTGCATCTTTCGCTTCCTTCTCCTTGTCCGCTGGGACGAACGCGGCGATGCGCTTGGTCTTGCCGGTGGAGTGGGGGAGCACGATGGTCGTACGAATCTGTTGGTCGCTCTTCTTGACGTCGATGCCGAGGTTCAGGTGGACCTCGACCGTCCCCTCGAACTTGGTGTTCGCGGTCTGTTTCACGAGCTCGATGGCCTCTTGAGGTGCATAGAGCTTCTTCGGGTCGACGAGCTTCTTGAGCTCGGTGTAGCGCTTGCTGCGCGGCATACTGTGGTTCAGGCGCCCCGTTTCCGGGACTCCCACGGTCATGAGTTATTGCCGGCATACTAGCCCAAGCAGGCGAAAACGTCAAGGATTTGGGTCCGAAAAGCGCCCGGAAAGGGCGCTTCCTATCTTAGGTGGTGCAACAAGTCTATTTCAGCCGTAAGAACGTGATTCCGCAGGTCTCGCCATCGTTCGCGTACACGGTCGAGATATCGTCGGAGAAGACCTGTTCATCGTCCACGAGGACACGAACGTCCGGAACGGGAAGAATCGTGAACGACGTCTCGCATGCGGGGATATTTCCGTCTGCCGTACGCGCCACGTTCCTCATCGACGTTTCCGTCTCATCCGAAACGACGGAATAGGTCTCCGGTCCCATGGTCGTCGGGACGACGAACGTCAGGCCGCTGGCGTCATCCGTGTAGATGGTGGTGCTGACGGGTCCGGTCGCAGACGTTTCCGTCTTGATATCCTGTTGCGTTAGTTTGATCTGGAGACCTTGGAGTTCCTGTTGGATGGTCGTGAAGCGTAGTTCCACGAATCTGTTGAGGGTGACGCCTTGGATGAGGACGGCGCCGAGGCCAACGAGGGCGAGGAGGAGGAACAGGAAGTAGTACCAATTCACGCACGCCTTGACGCAGGTCTGCGACGCGCAGGTCGGACATGGTGGACATGTCGGACAGGGCGGGCACTTCGGCGTCGTGGGCATCGTCATCGTTGCCACCGGAGGTTTCGGCGTCGGCTTTACCGTCGGCGCGACAGTTGCAACAGGGACGACAGGCTTCGCCGGAACCGACTTCGGCATGGCCGGAACCGATTTTTTACGAGGTACGACGGGCATAGTCCTCCGAGTATATCACGGTTACGCCTTCTCTTCGCGTCCGTTCTTCGATTCCTTCCGGATCGTAGTCCAATGGAAGAGGAACAGCGGCAGGCCGACGACGATGAAGGAGATGTCACGGACCACACTCTTTTGGTTGCGGATGGCGCGCATTTCATCCTCGTCCATGCGCGACGCTTCGCAAGACTGGAGACGTTGTATATACACAGTGTCCGTTTCCTGGAACGTCGGGTCCTTCACGACCTGGACGGCGCAGGGTGGCTCTTTCCATTCGTTCAGGTCGGCCTTGGGGAAGACCCAGGTCTTAAGGCCGAGGTTTACGAGATCAGCGGTCGAGAAGACGACCATCATGAGACCGATAAGCGCGACGAGGTAGAAGTAGATCGTCTTGATGAGCGCGGTGCGGTTGGATGACGTGGAGTTCATAGTCGTTTCAGTATACCAAAAATGTCATCCTGAGGCTCCTGCGAAGGACCTTCGAAATATTCGGAAGGTTCTTCGTCGGACTCAGAATGACATCCTTGAATGTTCGTCGATGCCTTACACGACCGTCAGGCCCATCTGCTTCGCCGTGCCTTCGACCTGGCGCATCGCGGCTTCGACCGTGTGGCAGTTCAGGTCCGGCATTTTCTTTTCCGCGATTTCGCGGATCTGTTGCTTCGTCACCTTTCCGATTTTTTCCGTCAGCGGCTTGCCGGATCCCTTCGTGATCCCGGCGGCGCCCTTCAACATCTCCGCGACCGGGGAGATCTTGAGGATGAAGCTGTACGTGCGGTCCTCGTAGACCGTGATGACGCAGGGGACGACTTCACCGCGGCGGTTGGCCGTCGCGTCGTTGAATTTTTTGCAGAACTCGGCGATGTTCAGCCCTTGTGGACCGAGCGCCGTACCGACCGGCGGCGCGGGATTAGCCTGTCCGCCGACGATTTGGAGCTTGATGAGTGTCTTGATTTTCTTGGCCATAAGGTTACGTTAGGATGTCTCCGGACGACGAGAAGCGCATCGTCCCGAGGATTCCGACGCTAGATTTTTTTGACCTGCGTGAAGTCCAACTCGAGCGGGGTCTCACGGCCGAACATGGAGACGAGCACCTTCACCTTGCCGCGTGCGCCATCCACCTCGTTCACCTTGCCCTCGAAGCCCTTGAACGGACCGTCGCCGATCTTTACGGGCATGCCCGGCTGGATATCGATGGAGAACGTCGGTTCCTCCTCGGCGCCCATGCGTTTCATGAGGTGCTTGACCTCCTCCTCTGACAGCGGGGACGGCGTCGTGCCTGTGCCGATGAATCCGGTTACGTTCGGCGTGTTGCGCACCACGTACCACGAGTCGTCCGTCACGATCATCTCCACGAGCACGTAGCCCGGAAAGATCTTCTCCTCCACGACCTTGCGTTTGCCGTTCTTGATCTTGATTTTCTTCTCGGTGGGGACGATGACGCCGAAGATGCTGTCGTTCATGCCGAGCGTGTCGATGCGGCGGCGTAGGTTCTGCGCGACATTTTCCTCATAACCGGAGTACGTGTGGATCGCGTACCAGCGGCGTCCGAGGTCGAGGATCTGTTTGGCCATAGGGGGAGGGGAGCGGGTAGCTGATAGCTAGGGGGTCGGAGTTTCAGACGGGGTCGTCTCGACGTCGATGGGGACGAGCGTCGGGCTCTCGTCGTTCAGTTCGAAGGTCGGTGTCGTTTCCACCGGTGCCGTGACAGGCATCTGTTCCTCCTCGGTGGTCGCGGCTTTGAGGGTATCGCGCTTCTCGAGGGCGGCCGTGACGACCTTGCCGAGGCCGAAGTCGAGTGTGGCGAAGAACGCGGCGACAACGACGCTCACCGTCAGGACGAGCACGCTGTATCGTATCGTCTCCTTGCGAGACGGCCAGGTTACTTTTTGTAGTTCCGCCTTGGACGAGCGGAGATACTGGACGATCGAGGTCAGGAGGTTCATAACGCGTTACCTTTCTAAAAAGCCCTTCCCGGGCCAGACGGCTATGAGGATAGCAGAACCCGGGTGGATTGACAAGACCGCCCATATAGGATAGAACGGAAGCACCCGTCGGCTTAGCCCGGGTTTTACAACAGTAGAAGAGAGGATAGCGCCATGGATGTACTCCTCGGCCGTCCGAACATCAGACGGAGACGGACATATTTCGTTTCCGTGGGCGAAAGCGACGACCCGGCGGATTTCCTGGTCGCGCTCGCGAACGTTGAAGCCGAAATCGGCGGGTATACCGACGGGAGGTGTCCGCAGGACACCGATGGCGGTAAGACGCCGCCGATCATGGATGGCGTCCTGTCGACCGACGAGCAGCTCGAACTTCGCGAGGCGCTTCGCGTCATGAGGGGCTTCAGTGCTCCGAGATTCGGTCACGCGACGACCGTCCCGTTCACGTCTTCCGTCCGCAAGGCGTGGGATCTCGATGCGTTGGAGACGGTCTTCCGGAATGCGGTCCGCTCCGTCGCACCGCATGCGCGCGCTGTGGTCTCGACCGCCTTGGACGAGATGGGCGGATACGACGAGCGGACCGAGGTCATCGACCCTTCCGCGCGGACGCTCTGTCTCTGGTCAAGTCTGGTGCACCTGGCCGCCGAGTGCGCGGTTCTCAAGGTCAAGTTCCGTCGCCGCCCCCGGGCGATCGCAAACGCGTAAGTCTCATGCCCCATCGGTCGGCCGATGGGGTTTTTTATTTCCTGCGTGGACGATAGCGGTCTTGACCGATAGGATGGGAGGAGATGTTCATTTGTTATGTCAGGAGGGAGATATGAATCAGATACCGCATACCTGTTCCGAATGGCAGGAGGTCCTGAAGGCCATCGCCTTCGGCTCCGAACCGGAGGATCCCCGCATCGCGACCGGCGCGCGCATCCACGCGCTTCGCTGTTCCGTCTGTCGGGACTATTTCATGAAGGTGTCCGAGCAGGCCGTCCGTGAGGGGCATGCTGTCCGACCACCACTGCCCAACCGCGCCGTCACCACGCACAAGAATACGGCAGGCGACAATTGACCGGCTGCCCTCATCTCAAACACCCCGCAGGGTCTCTCCCGCGGGGCGCTTTTTTTAGATTCCCGCCTTCGCGGGAATGACACACAGGGTGGTTATACGTCCAAATTCGCCTGCTTGGCGTGGGTTTGGATGAATTTTTTGCGCGGAGCCACGTCGGAGCCCATGAGAATGTCGAAGGTCTCGTCTGCGGATTGGGCGTCGTCGATGGTGACGAGCTTCATAACGCGGTTCGCGGGGTTCATGGTCGTCTCCCAGAGCTGATCCGGGTTCATTTCGCCCAAACCCTTGTAACGCTGGATGGAGACGCCGCCGACCTTCGTGACCTCTCCGCCACTCTCGTCCGTCGACGCGGTCGTCTCGGTAGCCTCCTCTTCCGGCGCCTCGTCCTTCGCGGCGCTCTTCTTCACCTTTGATGCGTCCTCCTTCATCTTCAGGAATTCCGCGACGATAGCGTCACGTTCCGCGTCGGAGAACGCGTAGCGGACATCCTTGCCCTTCGCGACGCGGAAGAGCGGCGGCTGGGCGATGAAGACGTGGCCTTCCAGGATGAGCTGCGGGAAATAGCGGTAGAACAGGGTGAGGAGCAGAGTCCTGATATGCGCGCCGTCCACGTCGGCGTCCGTCATGATGATGATGCGGTTGTAGCGGAGCTTCGAGATGTCGAACATCTCGCCGATGTTGGTGCCGAACGCGATGACGAGCGACTTGATCTCGTTGTTCCCGAGCATCTTGTCGAGACGCGCGCGTTCCACGTTCAGGATCTTGCCGCGCAGGGGAAGGATGGCCTGGAACTCCCGGTCGCGGCCCTGCTTGGCGGAGCCGCCGGCCGAGTCGCCCTCCACGATATAGATCTCGGAGACCTCGGTATCGCGCGTCGAGCAGTCCGCGAGCTTGCCCGGGAGCGTGAACCCCTCGAGTGCGCCTTTGCGGAGCACGGTATCGCGGGCAGCGCGGGCGGCCGCACGTGCACGTTGTGCGAGGATACATTTGCCGAGGATGGCGGTCGCATCGGACGGATGTTCCTCGAGGTAGGTCGCGAGCGCCTCGTTCACGACGGTCTCCACATAGCCACGGACCTCCGGGTTGCCGAGTTTGGCCTTGGTCTGTCCCTCGAACTGCGGCTCCGGGATCTTGATGGAGATGACGACCGTGAGACCTTCGCGTACGTCGTCGCCGGACAGGTTGTCATCCTTTTCCTTTAGGATGCCCTTATTCCTCGCGTAGACGTTCAGGACGCGGGTGATGGCGGCGCGGAATCCCATGACATGCGAGCCGCCTTCCGGGTTGAAGATATTGTTCGTGAAGGCGTAGAGGCTCTCCGCGTAGTCCTCGGTATACTGGAGCGCTACCTCGACGCTCGCCGCGTCGACCGCCTTCTCTACGTAGAAGACCGTCTCATGCTTGGCATGTTTGCTGTGGTTCAGATGGCTGACGTACGAGACGATGCCGCCCTCGAAGTAGAATCCGTATGCGCGGTCGGGTGGCGTGCGCTTGTCCACGACCATAAGCCTCACGCCCTTCGTCAGGTAGCACTGCTGGCGCAGATGCTCCAGGATACGTTTCATCTCGAAGTCGAGTGTGGTGAAGACCGTGGTATCCGGCATGAACGTGATGGTCGTGCCGTTGTTTCGGCTTTTGCCGATTTGTTTGACCTTGGTCTTGGCCACGCCGCGTTCGTACCGTTGGCTATACATCCCGCCGTCGCGTTCCACGACGACCTCGAGCCATTCCGAAAGCGCGTTCACCACCGAGACGCCGACGCCGTGGAGGCCACCGGAGACTTTGTAGCCGCTGTCAGCCGCACCGAATTTGCCGCCGGCGTGGAGGCGGGTCATGACGAGCTCGAGCGCCGAGACCTTGAACTGCTTGTGGATGTCGACCGGGATACCGCGGCCATCATCCTTGACCGTGATGGACCCGTCCGGGTTCAGCGCGACGGTGATCTCCTTCGCATGGCTGGCCATGACCTCGTCGAACGAGTTGTCCACGACCTCCCAGATGAGGTGATGCAGGCCATCGGGTCCGGTCGATCCGATGTACATCCCGGGACGTTTGCGGACGGGATCCAGACCTTCGAGCACCATGATCTGTTCCGCACCATAGCTCCCGGCTTTGGTCTTCTTCGGTTCTTTTGGCATGGCAGGAGTGTAGCCGCTGGCCCCGCCTCCGGCAAGGGTCGTGCGACCCGTGTCGGGGGGGCTATCGTCACGTGGTACAATAACGTCATGCCCGTGAACGGCGCGTCGATTGGCGGCGGTTTCACCGAAGGTGAATTAAAGTTCGCCTCGTTTTGGGTTCGCAACAAGCCGACGATCCGCAAGGCGGTCCGTATCGCGTTCATTATCGTGAACGTCGGCTTGTGGGGATATGTCCTTTGGGGGATTTTGGACGCCTATGCCATCTCCTATCCCCGCGAATCGCGTATCACGGCGGATATCGCGCAGGATCAGGTCACGATGGACGCGCTGGAGTCGAACCGGCCGCAGAACGTGCGCGCCGCGAACGTGCTCGTCCTGACAGGGACGGACGGGCGATACGATATGGCGGTCGACGTCGAGAATCCGAACGCACAATGGTGGGCCGAGTTCACCTACCGGTTCAATTTTTCCGGAGAACAGACGTCGATGCGGAACGGGTTCATCCTGCCCGGGTCCAAGACCGTCTTGACCGAGCTCGGGTTTCGGCCCAAGGGACGCGGCGGCGCGACGGCACAGCTCGTCGTGGACGGCATCCGGTGGCATCGCGTGGATCCGGCCCAGGTCGGTGCTTCCTATAAGGACTATGAGCTTGAGCGGTCCAACGTCGCGTTCGAGAACGTGACCTATCAGGGAGGTCTGATCGTCGGGACCAAGGAGGTCGGACGGACGTCGTTCGACATGAAGAATCGTGGCTCCTTCGGATTTTGGTCGTATGACGTCGTCGTCCGACTGTATCGCGGCAGCACCATCGTGGGCGTGAATAGGATTTCCTTGGGGAAATTCGTACCCAACCAGGAGCGTCATATCGAGATCGACTGGTTCGAAAAATTGCCGTCCGTCACGCGTACGGAGATCATCCCCGTCATCAATTACCTCGATCAGGCCATCTTCCTCCCGACGGAACAGTTTTGATTTGATCAGATATGTCATCCTGAGTCCGACGAAGGATCTTCCTGATATTTCCGAAAGACCCGTCTGTCGGATGCTCTCGGCAGGAGGATTGACTTGAAGATCCTTCGTCGCTCCGACTTCCCTCAGGATGACATGTATTTTTTTGCCCGGGCGTGGCAACCTGTCGGGATGCGCAGGAGCCTGGACATCTTCATCCATTTCGACTGGACGCTCCTCTTGGCCGCGACGACACTCACGGTCATCGGCCTGCTTTCGATCTACGGCATCGGCATCTCGATCGAGACCGGTGACCTGTTCCAGTTCAAGAAGCAGCTCGTCGCCGCGACCATCGGCTTGGCGCTTGTGTTCGGTGTCATCTTCGTCGATTATCGTCAGATAAAACCTTTTGCCTTGTGGTTGTATGGCGCGGGCGCGGCGTTGCTTGTCGGCGTCCTCGTGTTCGGGTCCACGGTTCGTGGCATGCGCGGGTGGTTCATGATCGGTCGCCTCTCGTTCCAGCCCGTCGAGATCGCCAAGGTCGTGCTCGCTGTCTTCCTCGCCTCGTATCTCGCGCGGCATGCACACAAGCGCCTCGGATGGGTCCCGTTCGTCGGCAGCGGATTGGCCGCGGCCGGCTATGTCGGGCTCGTCATGCTCCAGCCGGACCTTGGGTCCGCGTTCGTCATGATTGCGATGTGGCTCGTGACCGTCGTGTTCGTCGGCCTGCCGCGTCGCGCATGGATTCTGCTCCTTGTCGGAGCGGCGGCGGCCGGGACCCTGCTGTGGACCGTCGGGCTGAAGCCGTACCAGCGCGACCGCCTCATTTCGTTCGTCCAACCGGCCGCGGATCCGCGCGGCACCGGATACAACGTCATGCAGGCACGTATCGCCATCGGATCCGGCGGCCTACTCGGCAAGGGCATCGGCGAAGGGTCGCAGGCGCGGCTCCGGTTCCTGCCCGAGGCGTCCACGGACTTTATGTTTTCCGTCATCGGCGAAGAGCTCGGGTTCGTCGGCCTCACCATCGTGCTCACGTTGTTCAGCCTCCTGCTCCTCCGGTTCCTCCGCATCGCCGAGACGTCCGCCGACCCGTTCGCGCAGATCCTCCTTGTCGCGCTCGTCGCGAATGTCACGTTTCATCTCATCGTGAACGCTGGGATGAACCTCGGCGTCATGCCCGTCACCGGCATCCCGTTGCCGTTCGTCTCCGCGGCACCGTCTTCCCTCCTTGTCGCGTTCATCACCGTCGCCCTCGCGCAGTCGGTCGCCGTCCGGAGGCAGCCAGCGGCGTTCAGGTGAGGCGTTCCTGTCATTTTCGTGAAGACGGGAATCCAGAGGATGACAAATCGGACATATCGCGATACCCTCGAAGTGTATGGATTCCACGTCGTCATCGAAGCTGCTCGCGCATTGCCCGCTCTGTCAGACGGCGTACGGAGACGCGGAGGTGCGCCTACTCGGCGAGCGCGGGTCCACGCGCCTGTTCCATTGTTCCTGCCGTTCGTGCGGGCATGCGATGCTCGCCGTCATCCTCGAATCGCAAGGCGCGGTCAGCTCGGTTGGCCTCGTCACGGATCTTGAGGTTCAGGACGCGATGCGCTTCCGCGGCGCCGCTCCCATCTCCGCCGACGACTGTGTCTTGGCGCATCAGATGCTGGAAGATGAAAGCAAGGGATTCTGCGAGGCACTGACGACGAAGGGGTCAGGATAGCCTGAACAGTCGTCTTGGGCCGGATGTTGACAAACATCCGGTATTATCCTATCTTTCGCGCACGCAAACCTATGACACGAACCCTCACCGCCGCCAGCCGCACAGACCTGGGACGCCAAGCCACGAAAGTTCGTAATGCGGGCCGTATCCCGGCTATCGTCTATGGCCATGGCATCGAACCGAAGCCGATCTCGTTGGACATGTCCGAGTTCATCAAGATGTACCGCGAGGCCGGTTCGTCGTCCGTCATCGACGTCGCCATCGACGGCACAGAGGCCGTGAAGGCGCTCGTGCAGGAGATCCAGCTGCATCCGCTCACCATGCGTCCGCGCCACGTGGACCTGCGGCAGATTCGCATGGACGAGGAGATCACCGTCGACGTGCCCATCATGTTCATGAACGAGGCGCCGGCCGTGAAAGAGCTCGCGGGCACGCTCGTGCATCCGTATGAGACGCTGACCGTCACCTGTCTCCCGGGCGACTTGCCACGCGAGATTATGGTCGATCTCTCCGTGCTCAAGACATTCGAGGACACCATCACCGTCGCGGACCTCGCATTGCCGACAGGTATCACGGTGGAGGAAGGGACGAGCATCACCATCGCGACCGTCGTACCGCCGCTTACCGAGGAACAGCTGAAAAAGATGGAGGACGAATCCAAGGTCGACGTGACGGCCGTGAAGACGGAGGCGGAAGAGAAGAAGGACGCGGAAGAGGCCGAGAAGGCCGAGGGAGCCGAGGAGACGAAAGCAGAATGATTTCCGCCGGTTCGATTGAGATGTTTTTGAAACGGTCCTGGCCGCAGATCGCGGGCGGGGCCGTTTTGATTCTCCTGTTGTGCGGCACGTCCAGCTATCTCTCCATTCGCGGCACGTTTCGGAAGGCAGACGACGGCATCATGCCTCCGCTGCCGACCGAAGCGACGTCCTCGACCGACATGGCCCTGCGTCGGCTCGACGGTCTCCTCGTCGCGGACGGGGAAGCGGTGCTACAGCCGTATGCCGTGATGGTGGAGAACGCGCCGGAAGCGCGGCCGCTCATGGGGCCGGCCCGGGCGAATCTCGTCGTCGAAGCGCCGGTGGAAGGCGGCATCACGAGGCTTATGCTCGTGTTCGACGCGACGAGCACCGCGGAGCAGATCGGTCCGGTGCGCAGCGCGCGGCCGTATTTCGTCGAATTCGCGGTCGCACTCGGCGCGGTCTACGCCCATTGTGGCGGAAGCCCGGACGGGCTCGCACGTATCCGGAAAACCGAAGGGTTCCGTGACCTCGACGAATTCTCGAACGGTATCCGGTTCTGGCGGTCGTCCAAGCGGAGCGCGCCGCACAACATCTACACGTCCATGGAACGGTTGCGCGCCGGAAGCGCGGCGAAGGAGTGGAGCGAGGGCAGCGTCGTCGCACCGTGGCGGTACCTGAATCCTGACGACGGCGTCGCGCCGGGCGACATCACCGATGTCCGCGTGCCGTACGGCGGGACGTTCACCGTGGTCTGGTCGTATGACGTCGAGACCGGGGCGTATACGCGGTCGCAAGCCGGTTCGGTCCAACGTGACGCGGACGGCACGGTCGTCACGTCCACCAATGTCATCATCCTGCTCACGGAGGAGCGCGTCCTCGACAGCGTGGGGCGGCTCAAGATCCGGACGACGGGCAGCGGCAAGGCGTGGCTCTTCCGCGACGGGCAGCGGTTCGACGTGACATGGCATCGCCCCGAGGGCGGGTGGCTCCGGTTCGAGACGACGGACGGCAACGACGTGCTGTTCCGGCCCGGGAAGACGTGGATTTCCATCATCACCGAATCGTCGATGGCGCCGGCATCGTCCGTGGAGTAACATCGACGGATATGACGACCGAACCGAACGGATCGACGCGTGCATACGCCATTACGGGCGGCGTGCCGCTCCGGGGCGACATCCGCATTTCCGGCGCGAAGAACGCAGCCACCAAGGAGATCGTGGCGGCGTTGCTTTCCGACGAGCCCGTGACGCTCCATAACGTCCCGGATATCGGTGACGTGCACGTCACGCTCGAGATGCTGAAGGGGCTCGGCGCAGCCGTCACCTTTTCCGACGGGACCGTCACGGTCGATGCGTCGGGCGTGAGCACGCCGGAGGTCGCCGAGGCGTTGAGCCGGAAGAACCGCATCCCCATCCTGCTCATGGGCCCGCTCATCCATCGGTTCGGGGAGGCCAGGATCCCTGCGCTCGGCGGATGCACCATCGGCGCACGTCCGGTCGATTTCCATCTCGCGGCGCTCAAGGCCATGGGCGCGGTCATCACCTGCGACGAACAGACCTACACGGCATCGGCGAAGCGGCTCAAGGGTGCGGTCATCACGCTCACGTATCCTTCCGTCGGCGCGACCGAGAACGCGATGCTCGCGGCTGTGAAGGCCGAAGGGACGACCCTCATCCAGAACGCGGCCATGGAGCCGGAGATCCTCGACCTCGCCAAGCTCCTGCAGGCCATGGGCGCCATCATCAACCTCGATGTCAACCGCACGTGGGTCATCGAGGGCGTCCCGATCCTGCATGGCGCTGTGCATCGCATCATCCCGGATCGCATCGAGGCTGCGTCGTTCATGGTGGCTGCGGCCATCACGGGCGGCGACGTGTTCGTCCGTGACGCGCGGCAGGACGACCTGCTCTCGTTCCTCAACGCGCTCCGCCGCGTCGGCGTCCCGTTCCGGATCGAGGAAGACGGCATCCGCGTCAGCAAGTCGGAGCGGATCTTCCCGATTGCGCTCGAGACCGACGTGCATCCCGGATTCATGACCGATTGGCAGCAGCCGTTCGTGATGCTCCTCACGCAGGCCGAGGGCGTCTCCATCGTGCATGAGACCGTGTTTGAGGATCGGTTCGGCTACACCGAAGCGCTCACGCGCATGCAGGCGAACATCCAACTGCACCGCGAATGCCTCGGCAGCAAGGCCTGCCGGTTCGTGAACCGCGACTACCGCCACAGCGCCGTCATCGTCGGTCCCACGCTGCTCAAAGCCGCGGACATCCGCATCCCGGACCTGCGTGCCGGCTTTTCCTATCTCATCGCCGCCCTCATCGCGGACGGCACATCGCGTCTCACGAACGTCGAGCTCATCGAACGCGGCTACGAGGACATCATCGGCAAACTGAAGAAGCTCGGGGCGCAGATCGAGGTGGAGGGATAAGAAAACCGTCCCGAGGAAGGGGACGGTCGGTCGGAGGTGCGGAGCGACGTCAATCGTCGTCGTCTTCGTTGCGTGCCGCGAGGTCGGCGAGTTTTTCCGCGACATAGTCGCGATACGGCGCATAGAATCGGCGGACGCTCTCGAACTGTTCGGAGAGGTCGACGAGCGCCTCGTGCTGGCGTACGAAGACCTGCAGGAACTGGTCGCGTCCCCGCTTGACCTGGGGGACGGCGTACAGGATGTAGCCGACGCGTTCGACAGCCTTGAAGAACTTGCCGTCGAGCGACGACTCGTTTTCGACCGCGTATGCGTCGATGAATGCGAAACGAATGATCGGAGGGAATCCATTGAAGAAATCCGCGACATATTCGCGCTCAATGGCCTCAAGTAGCTCTTTGATGCGCGGATCGTTCTTAATCGCGTATCCGATGTCGCCCATCCGGCCCTCGCCCACGTCGTGGAGCGCGGCGGCGAGGAGGATGCGGGCCTCGTTTAGCTTATGCGTTTTCTCGTGGCGCTCGATGGCGAGCATTGCGCTGGCGAGCCATACGCTGATGAGGCTGTGCGTCTCGACCGTCTCGCGTTCGTTTTCCGGGATCTGGTCGTAGTGGGACCAGCGGTGGACACGACGGAGAAGGTCAGTGGTTTGTGACAGGAATCTGGCGAACGCTTTGATGTATTTCGTATCCAAAGAGCACCTCCTTTCGGGAGGTTGGCATGGAACGTCATGAGGGTCAAGACGGTCGTATCACGTCGGTCGAGATCTCCAGCACGCGGTTGCGTTTCGCGAGGTCCTTGTGGACGATGATGTCGGCGCGGGGGAAGGACGAGCGCGCGAGACGGCGGAGTTTCGCCGTCTGCGGCGGATCGAATTCGAGGAAGGCGGACGTGAAGCGCACGTCGAAGGACGCGAGCTGTTGGAGGAAGCTTTCGATGAGCGCGAGGCCGTCGCGGCCGGCGAACAGCGCATCGTGCGGTTCGAAGTCCACGACGTCCCTATCGATACGCTTCCGGTCCGACATGGGAAGGTAGGGGAGGTTCGCGGCGATGAAGAGACGACCGCCTGCGTCCGTGTGGCGACGGCGGTCGAGGACGCGGCGGACGTTCCCGTCGAGGAGGTCGGCGTGGAGGAACGCGACGTTCGACGCGTGGAGCCGTTTCGCGTTCTTTCGCGCGAGGCGGAGCGCGTCGTCGGAGACGTCGGTCGCGAGGACCTTTCGCTGGCCGATGGCCTTGGCGATGGAGATGGCGACCGCGCCGCTTCCGGTGCCGACGTCCCATGCGAGGTCGCGGCTCGACGGTGCGCGCCGCATCGCTTTCAGTACAAGCCCAGCAAGCAGCTCGGTCTCGGGACGCGGGATGAGGGCGCGCCTATCCGTGGCGAAGTCGTGCCCGAAAAAACCGCGGCTTCCGATGAGGTAGGCGACGGGTTCGTGCCGTGTCCGTCTGCGGACGAGGGAACGGAACGAGGCGACCTGTGCGCCACGGACCGGCGACGACGGATGCGTGAGGAGCCAGACGTCGTCTTTCTTCAGGACATGGGTGAGGAGCATCTGCGCTTCCATGCGGCCGACGCCGCGGTCCATGGCGCAGCGGATGCGTCGCGGCTGGAGCTCTTTCGTCGCGTCGGCGAGGAGGTGGGCGACGTCATGGCGGGTCTTGTCAGTCATGCCGGTAGTATGTATCATCGGGCGGCGACATGCGAGACGACAACCCGTGGACGCATAGCTCAGTTGGTTAGAGCGTTCGGTTCACATCCGAAAGGTCCCAGGTTCGAATCCTGGTGCGTCCACCATCGAGCCAAGCTCGATTATACCGGAAAGACCCGACGCGCAGCGTCGGTTTTTCTTTGTGAGGGATTCGATGTGCTAATCTGTCTTCGTATGGCACAAGACCCGGTCATCGTCGTTGTGAGCGGGGGATTCGATCC
>JAHJRN010000009.1 GCA_018830865.1 Patescibacteria group bacterium
ACATGAAACACCTCCTCATCCTCTCGCTGTGCGTCGTGACCCTCGGTAGCGGGTGCTTAGTATGGCAAGACACTCCCGCTTCCCCGACGTCCCCTCTCGGCCAAACGTCTCAACCTCAAGATCTACCACCGCAGGAACAACCACCGCAGGAACAACCGAAGCCGACATCCGGTACGACGCTTGATTTGAGCGACCGCGGGCTGACCTCCATCCCGTCCGATGTCTTTTCTCGCACGGACCTTGAGCATCTCGACCTTTCGGGCAATCGGCTGACCGGTGCGCCGCAGGCGGAAATCCGCCATCTTCAGAATCTCAAGACCCTCGACCTGAGCGGCAATCAACTGACGGGTCTGCCGGCCGAACTCGGACAGCTTCGGAAGCTGGAGACGCTCAATGTCTCCAACAACCAACTGACCGGACTCCCCAACGAACTCGGTAATTTGACGCAGCTGCGCGTCTTCGACATCTCCGGGAATCCCTATTCGACCCTGGACCTCGACGGCATCGCGACAAAGCTGTTCGAAACGGACATCCGACGGTAAGACAGGCGCCACGACGAACAGACGACCTCACACGGTCTGTCACGTTTGTCGTGTACGTGCGTTTCAAGCATCATGAACGACATATCACCATCCATATGAAACCCAACCACTTCTTTCTCGCCTCACTCACCATGACCGTCTCCCTCTTCGGCGCCGGTTGCGGCTCGACCGCGACGCCGACGCAGGATGTCAGTCCGACCCCCTCCGTCCAGGAACCGACAGATGATACTCCGCTCGTCGGTGGAGATCGGGACGAATACGGTTGCATCGGCTCGGCCGGCTACCGCTGGTGCGAACCGAAAGGCGCCTGCCTCCGATTCTGGGAGACGCCGTGCTACGAGACGGACGAAGAACCCATCAAGGCCGCGCTCGCGGAGGAACTCGGCCTGATGCCGGCGGACATCTTCGTGAACATCGCGACCAGCACGCCGGACTTCGCCAAAGGTTCGGTCGGCAAGATCGGCGAGGAGGACGGCCCGGCCGGCATGTTCCTCGCGTCGCAGGGCAACAACATCTGGCTCATCGACTATCACGGCAACGGCCAGGCGGATTGCGACGCGCTCACGGGTCGCGGGTTTCCGACCTCGATGCTCCACGGCGTGTGCGATTGATCGCTTCTGTCATCCTCGCGAAAGCGGGGATCCAGAACAAACACCGACTGTCATTTTCTGGATTCCCGCCTACGCGGGAATGACAGAATGTGTTACATTTTTTTCATGAACGACATCGCCACGCCTGAACGTCGCCGCATCACCGTCCTCGGCGGCGGGACCGGGACGTTCACCGTGCTCACGGGGCTGAAGACCTATCCGCTCGACCTCGCGGCCGTGGTCTCGAGCGCGGACGACGGTGGCTCCACCGGCGTGCTTCGCGACGAGCTCGGCGTCCTGCCGCCCGGCGATATCCGCCAGTGCCTCGTGGCGCTCTCGTCCGCCGACGAGATCATGCGCCGCGTCTTCAACTACCGTTTCACCCGCGGCCCCCTCAACGGGCATCCGCTCGGCAATATCTTCATGTCCGCACTTGAGGACCTCTGCGGTAATCCCATCGAAGCCGTTCGCCAAGCACATCAGCTCCTCCGCGTCCGCGGCCGTGTCATCCCCGTCTCGGCGACGGCGTCGAACCTCTACGCCCAACTCACGGACAAGACGGTCGTACGGGGCGAACACGCCATCGACGACCCGACATGTGAACGCGCTGCCATCGAATCCTGTTTCCTCGACCCGCCCGTGGACGCGAATCCCGATGCTCTGGATGTTATCCGTGACGCGGACGTGCTCGTGATGGGCCCGGGCGATCTCTATACCAGCACCATCCCGGTCCTGCTCGTGGACGGCGTCGCGCATGCCGTCGCGGAATGCCGGGGCAAGCGTGTCCTCGTCACGAACCTCATGACCAAACGCGGACAGACCGACGGCTATTCGGCGGAGACGTTCGTGGAGGCCGTCGAGCGGTATCTCGCGCCCGGCCGCATCGATGCCGTCATCCTCAACGCGGAATCCCCTCCGCAGGACATCCTCGACAGATACGCGACGGTCGGTGAGCATCCGGTCGAGGACGATTTCGCGCCGGACGACCCGCGGGCCGTCCGTGTCCCTCTCGTCTCGAGCCGTCTCGCGAAACAGGCCGACGGCGACCGCATCCGCCGCAGCGTCCTCCGCCACGACGCGGACAAACTCGCGACCACCATCATCGGCCTGCTCCCGAGCTGAAGGGTTCCCTCGGCTCGTCGGACTCGCTCGGGATGACACCCCTCTGTCATTCCGACCGACCGAGTCGGACGAGGGAGCGGAGGAAACGCTTCATGAGCCTAAAGGGTTCCCTCGACTCGTCGGACTCGCTCGGGATGACAAGGAGAACAGACTCGCTCAAGATGACACGACATCATACTCCTAATACCCCTATGGACCGCCCCGCCTTCATCCGACATGTCGAAGCCGCCATCGCCGGGCTTGATGCGTCGTTCCCCGGCGTCCTGAGGAACGTCGCCGTGTGCGTCGAAGATGAACCGGACGAGGCGACGTGCCTCGAGCAGGGTCTCGGGCCCGATGAAACGCTCCTCGGCCTCTATGACGGCGTGCCGACGACCGAACGCTCCTACGAAGAGGGGTGGATGATGCCGGACAAAGTGACGCTCTATATCGATCCCATCCTCGACGAGGCGGACGACGACGGGCGGTCTATCGAGGACGTCATCCGCGACGTCGTCTGGCATGAGGTCGCGCACCATCTCGGGCTGGACGAGGACCGGGCGGACGCGGTCGAACGGCGGAGGCGTTCGGGAAGTACAACGTGACGTTTTCGGCAAAAAAGGCTACACTCCGCCCATGACACAGACCACCCAGCTCGAGCCCGGCTTTTATGGCCTTGGCATCGCGCCAAAACTGCTTGAGATCATCTGGAAGCTCGGCTTCTCCACCCCGACCCCCATCCAGCAAAAAGCCATCCCCATCGCCGTCGAAGGCAAGGACCTCGTGGGTGTGGCACAGACCGGAACGGGTAAGACGCTCGCGTTCGGCGTGCCGCTCATCCAGCGCCTCGCACAGACCAAGGGACGCGGACTCGTGGTGCTCCCGACGCGCGAATTAGCCCTCCAAGCCGACGAAGTCTTCCAGGATCTCGGCAAGCCCATCGGCCTGCGGACCGCCGTGCTCATCGGCGGCGCCTCCATGCACCTTCAGCTGCAGGCGCTCAAGCGGAAACCGCACGTCATCATCGTGACGCCCGGCCGACTCATCGACCATCTTGAACAGCGCACCGTGGACCTCCGCGACGTGAGAATCCTCGTCCTCGACGAAGCGGACCGCATGCTCGACATGGGCTTCGCCCCGCAGATCAAGCGCATCCTCCAGCATGTCCCGGCCGACCGGCAGACCATGCTCTTCTCCGCGACCATGCCGGCCGAGATCATGCAGCTCGCGAGCACATACATGAAACTTCCGGTCCGCATCGAGATCGCGCGCTCCGGCACCACGGCCGAAAACGTCACGCAGGAGCTCTACGTCGTGAACAAGGAGGACAAGCTCCGCCTGCTCGACCGCATCCTCAAGGAGCGCCGCGGCTCGGTGCTCGTGTTCACACGGACCAAGCACGGGGCGACCAAGGTCGCGCGCGCCGTCCGGCAGATGGGACACTCGTCCGCGGAAATCCATTCCAACCGGTCGCTCGCCCAACGTCGCGAGGCGCTCGACGGATTCAAGAACGGAAAATACCGCGTCCTCATCGCGACGGACATCGCGGCGCGCGGTATCGACGTCAAGGGAATCGAGCTCGTCGTCAACTTCGACCTGCCCTCGCAGGCCGAGGACTACGTCCACCGCATCGGACGCACGGCGCGCGCAGGCGAATCCGGACACGCCATCGCCATCGCCACGCCGGACCAACGCAAGGAAGTCGAGGCTATCGAACGCCTGACCCGCTCCTATCTCCCGATTTCCAAGGCTCACGACCTCCCCGCCCCCATCCCCGTCTCCCCCCGCGAAACCCGCCGCCCCACGCGGACGTTCCGCAGACGTCGCTGATATCTTCGAATATAGAAATCCGCTCAACCGAGCGGATTTTTCTTGACGATGCATGAAAATATACCCAAGATGCGTATTACACCTGATATCCATATGATTCGACGCATCACGACCTTCGCCGCCTCCCGCAAAAAGACCGTCATCGGGACCTTTTCGGTCCTGGCCGTGACGGGCACCATCCTCGGGACCCAGCTGTCGAAAACGACAGAACCGACCAAATACGTGTTGTCGACCGTCGCACGCGGGACCGTGGTCTCGACCATCTCGGGCAGCGGGCAAGTCTCGGCCGAGAACCAGCTCGACATCACCCCCGAAGTAGCCGGCACCATCGTCGCGGTTCTCGTCTCAAACAACGACGAGGTCGCAGCCGGAACGCCGCTCTTCGCCATCGACCAGAGCGACGCCATCAAGCAGGTCCGCGACGCAGGGCAGTCCGTCCGTGACGCCGAAATCAGCCTCGAATCGGCCAAGATTTCCTATGAGAAGCTCGTCAGCCCGGAATCCAACGCGAGCCTCCTGCAGGCGCAGAACGCGCTGAAGCAGGCCGAACGCGCGCTTGCGGACCTCAAGGCCCCGCCGACGGCCATCCAGCTGATGAATGCGGAAGCGAAGGTCCGAAGCGCGGAACTCAATGCACGGCTCGAAGCCGACGGAACCACACCGAAGACGGTGCGTGACGCATGGGACGATGAGGTCGTGTCGCTGAACGGCCTGATGGTCACGTTGAAGGACGCCCGCGACGACGCGAATGACGTGCTCTCGGTCGACGGCATCGCCGGTAACGCGAATTTCAAACCTCTCTTCTCGGTCCTCGACCAGTCGGTCAAGATCCAGGCGTATACGAGCTACGAGGCGGTGAAGACGACCGTCACGGCCGCGGACGACGCGGTCAAGGCCCTTGCCGCTTCCGATGCGGACCCGGACGACATTCTTGAAGCGCGCGGTCTCGTCACCGAAGCGCTCAAGGCGACCGCGACGCTGCTCGATGACGTGAAGGCCGGGCTCGAAGCGAGCCTCACATCCTCATCGTTCAGCCAGTCGAGCCTCGATCAGCTCATGTCGACCATTCAAAGCGACATCAACGGCGTCTTCAATGCGCGTTCGACCCTCCGGTCGCTCGACGATGACATCGAGAAGGCACAGGAGACCTTCGACAGCGCGGAGATCACCCTCGCGGTCGCCAAGGCCGAACTCGAGGACCTGAAGGCGGGTGCGGACCCGGACGACATCGCTAAGGCCGAAGAGACGGTCGCAGAACGGACGCAGACACTCGCGGACGTGAAGGTCGGCGCGGACGACATCGAGGTGAAGGTAGCCCTGAACACCATCCGGCAACGCGAATCGTCGCTCCAGGACGCTCGCGACAACCTGCAGGACGCGCAGGAAGCCCTGAACGACTGCACGGTCGTAGCGCCGTTCAACGGCGTCGTGACGAACATCGAAGGCAAACTCGCGGCCAAGGTTTCGCAGAGCACGACCCTCG
The DNA here is from genome assembly GCA_018830865.1 of Patescibacteria group bacterium. GTDB lineage: Bacteria > Patescibacteriota > Patescibacteriia > 2-12-FULL-60-25 > 2-12-FULL-60-25 > JAHJRN01. The sequence continues at coordinate 5,547 of JAHJRN010000009.1, forward strand.
CGACGCTCCTCACCAAGGAACGCATCGCGGAGATTTCCCTGAACGAGGTCGACATCACGAAAATCAAGGTCGGGCAGAAAGCGACCCTCACGTTCGACGCGCTCGAGGACCTGACGGTCGCGGGCACGGTCGGCGAGGTCGACATCATCGGTTCCGTGAGCCAGGGCGTCGTGAGCTACGGCGTGAAGGTCGTGCTTGAGACGCAGGACGACCGCGTCCGGCCCGGCATGAGCGTCTCCGTCTCCATCATCACGGAAGCGAAAGCGGATGTCATCGTCGTCCCGAACGCGGCCGTGAAGGACAACGGTGGCGTCACGACGGTCCAGGTCCTCGCGACCGACGCGTCGGAATCCGAAGCGGCACAAGGCATCGCCTCCGACTCTCCGCCGGAAACCCGCGTCGTCCAGGTCGGATTGTCGGACGACAACAGTACGGAAATCACGGTAGGACTGACCGAAGGAGAACGTGTCGTGACACGGACCGTCGCGGGCGGGACGCAGACGACGCAGGCCACGCAAGGCGGAACCTCTTCGATCCGCATTCCCGGCGTGACCGGCGGCGGTGGCATGGGCGGCCCTCCGGGGATGTGATCTATGATCGAGGTCCGAGACATCGTCAAGGAATACGTGAACGGCAAGGAAACGACGCGCGTCCTGCGCGGCGTCGGTTTTCGCATCGAAAAGGGCGAATTCGTCGCGATCATGGGCCCGTCCGGCTCCGGGAAATCCACGCTCATGCACATCCTCGGCGCGCTCGATACCGCGACGTCCGGCACATACCTTCTCGACGAACAGGACGTCTCGTCCCTCAAGGCGGATGAGCTCGCGCGCATCCGCCGCTCCAAGATCGGCTTCGTGTTCCAGTCGTTCCATCTCCTCCCGCGCGCGACCGTCCTCCGGAACGTCGCCCTCCCGCTCGTCTATGCCGGGATGGGACGCGGGGAACGCGAACAACGAGCGGCACAGGCCCTCATGGATGCCGGGCTTGACGCCTCACGTCACAATCATCTTTCCAACCAGCTCTCAGGCGGCCAGATGCAGCGCGTGGCCATCGCACGGGCCCTTGTCAACGACCCTGCCATCATCCTCGCGGACGAGCCGACCGGCAACCTCGATTCCAAGACGGGTGACCTCGTGCTCGAGACCTTCCAGGACCTGCACCGCCAAGGACGCACCGTCATCCTCATCACGCACGAACCGTACGTCGCGGAACACGCGGAACGCATCCTCGTCATCCGTGACGGCGAGCTCGTCGAGGACCGAAAGGGTCGTGGGGGTACGCTGAAGACCAAGACCGCCGTATGATGATCCGCGACCTTCTCGAGGAAATCACCCTCGGCGTGACGTCGAACAAGGCACGTTCCGGCTTGACCATGCTCGGCATCGTCATCGGCATCGCGTCGGTCATCGCCATGCTTTCGATCGGCCAAGGCGCGAAGGCATCCATCGAGGCGAGCGTCCAATCCATCGGCTCCAACCTCCTACTCGTCATGCCCGGGACGCAACGCGGATCGGGAGCGACGGTCAGCGCCGGTCGCGGCTCCTCACAGACGTTGACCCTGGAGGACGCCGACGCCATCGCCGGATTGGCGGACGTCGCGGCCGTGGCGCCGGAATCCTCCAAACGCTATCAGGTCACGGCCAAGGGCACGAACACGAACACCTCCATCATGGGCACGCGTCCGGCCTTTCTCGAAGTCCGCAACGTCAGCGTCGAGGAAGGCACGTTCTTCACCGCGCAGCAGGTCACGTCGCGCGCCAAGGTCGCGGTGCTCGGCCCGACGACGCGGGACGACCTGTTCGGCGAAGGCGCGGCCGCGGTCGGTCAGAAGATCCGCATCAACGGCCTGACCTTCACGGTCATCGGCATCACGGAGTCGAAAGGCGGCTCCGGCATGTCGAACCAAGACGACATTATCTTCGTCCCCATCTCGACCCTGCAGACGTACCTGAGTGGCGGCTCGTCCGTGAGCACTATCAGCGTGAAGGCAGAAAGTCAGGAGACGATGACGTCCGTGCAGGAGGCCATCACGGCGCTGCTGCTCGAGCGCCATGACATCGCATCGGCGGCATCGGCGGACTTCAGCGTCATGAACCAATCCGATCTCGCGAGCGCCGCATCCGGCATCGGCGATACGCTCTCCCTCCTGCTCGGGTCCATCGCCGGTATCTCCCTGCTCGTCGGCGGCATCGGCATCATGAACATGATGTTGACCACCGTGACGGAACGGACGCGCGAGATCGGCCTGCGACAGGCCATCGGCGCCGAGAAGGCCGAAATCGTCTGGCAGTTCCTCGGCGAGGCCATCCTCATCACGATCCTCGGCGGCATCATCGGCATCCTCATCGGCTACAGCATCGCACGCGGCATGAGTGCCTTCGCCGGACTCAACACGCAGGTTGCCTGGTCGTCGATTTTCCTCGCGTTCGGGGTCTCCGCCGTCATCGGGCTCGTCTTCGGCTTCTATCCGGCACGACGCGCGGCGCAGCTCAACCCCATCCAGGCCTTGCGCTACGAATGACCTTATCCATCCTTATTCTCACTTCTCGTTCTCCGTTCATATGCAGAAACTCATCGTCCCCTTCATCATCGCGACGCTCGTCATCGGCGGCGGCGCGTTCTACGGCGGCATGCTGTATGGCAAAGCCTCCATCACGAAGGACGCGCAGGCACGGACCTTCGGCCAGAACGCCATGCGCGGCACCGGGACCGTCCCGACAGGCGATGCGCAACGCATGCGCATCGCCGGTGGCGCAGGCATGCCGGCAGGCGAAGTCCTCTCCAAGGACGACACGACTCTCACCCTCAAGCTCGCGGACGGCGGGTCGAACATCGTCTTCATCTCCCCCTCCACGACCGTCACCACGATGGCCGAAGGGTCCATGGATGACGTCGTGGTCGGTTCAAACGTCCTCATCATGGGGACATCCGACGCGTCTGGCAATATGACCGCGAAAACGGTACAGTTGCGTCCGGACGGCGGGGAACTGCCGTTCATGGCGCGATGAAACGCATCCTCCGAAGACATTCCGACCTCTGGCACCGAAAGGACTTCCTCCTTTCGGTGCTTTGGGGAATCCTGCTCCTGGGAGCCGGCATGGTCGCGAACTACGCGGCCGGGGTCTACGCGACGGCAAAGGCGAGCAACGCGGTCACGGACATCGTATTGGACTTCCTCCCGGTCATGAACGTGGACCTTCTCTTCATCGAAGGTTCCGTCGTCTTCATCCTGTTCCTCGTCATCATCCTGTTCCTGCAGCCCAAACATCTCCCGTTCGTCCTCAAGAGCATCGGCCTGTTCGTCCTCATCCGATCGTTTTCCGTGTCGCTGACGCATATCGGTCCCTTCCCGGAACAGATCGACTTCAGCCCCGGGAGCATCACGAAGCTCATCATCTTCCCGGGCGACCTCTTCTTCTCCGGCCATACGGGGCTCCCCTTCCTCCTCTCGCTCATCTTCTGGGACGACCGACGTCTCCGCTATACCTTCCTCGGATTTTCCGTGCTCTTCGCGGCCACGGTCCTGCTCGGGCATCTCCATTATTCCATCGACATCTTCGCCGCGTATTTCGTGACCTACACCATCTTCCACATCGCGACGCTCGCGTTCCGCAAGGATGCCGAGCGCTCACGGATGGAACATCTCTGACCCCCATCCATGTCCATCATCGACGTGTTTTGTGTCATGACCACTCCGTCTGGCGCCGTGCTATACTGACCGCATGGCACGTTCGACAGGCATCACGACGAAGGAGGCGGTGTTACGCGCGTTGGGCCGCGAGGTCGGTCGTCTCGCACAGGCGACGGAGCGCCAGAACAACCTGCGACGGAGGTTCTTCCTCGGCGTCTTCTTCGGTCTCGGAACGGCGTTGGGCGCCTCGATCATCGCAAGCGTTCTCGTCTACGGCCTTCGGAACGTATTGAGCGTCATCGGACTCGAACGGGCGCTCCAGTCGCCGCAGGGACAGCAGATCCTCGAAGAGCAGATTCGTCTCCAGACACCGACGGACTAACCGCATCATATGAAACAGACACCTTCAGCTCCCATTGCCGGTCTGTTCCAGGCCGTCGTCCTCGGACTCTACGTCTTCGGCGTCGTCACATTGATGAACGCCATCGGCTCGCACGACGTGCCGTCGAACGCGACGCTGCAGGGCATGACCATCCTGTTACTGTTCGTTTTGTCGGCGACGATTTGCGCGAGCGTCATGCTCGGCTATCCCGCCCTTCTCCTCCGTGACGGAAAGATCAAACAGGCGCTCACGGTCATCGGATGGAGCATCGTCTGGCTGGCCATCATCTTCGCCGTGACCCTAACCGTCGCGCTGACGTCGTAGGACGAACGAATACACGCATCCGCAGTAGTCCTGCCGGTAGATGCCGGCGGCTTTTGCGCGTTCCTGCGAGATAACCTCGCCGTTCCCCTTTTTCCAGTCGCGCCCGAGGAACTCCACACCATGGAGATCCGCCAGACCGTCGCCGATGGCATTGATCGTGGCCACATCCTTGCGTCTGCTGACGGAGAGGGTCGTCGCGACCCATCCGAATCCGTTCTCCTTCGCAAACGCGAACGTCCGGTCCAGACGGAACCGGATGCAGGACGTGCAACGGAGTCCGCGCTCGGGTTCCTGTGCCATGCCCGCGACGCTCCGGGTCCACGCGATCGGTTCGTACGGCGCCTCGAGGAACGTCACGCCGTACCGGTCCGCCATGGTCTTCGCCGCATCGCGTCGACGCCCGAATTCCGACGACGGATACAGGTTGGAGTTTTCGTAGTAGACGGTCACGTCGAAGTCGGGCAGGAGACGCTCCGGCACGTAGGAACTGCAGACGCCGCAGCAGACATGCAGGAGCAGGCGCGGTTTCGGCATTTCGATGATATACTACGTGGCGATGGCATCGCGCAAGCGAAAACGAACGACGACGACCGAACGCTCGGGATTTTTTAGGTTCCTGAAACGTATCGGCCCGGGCTTCATCACAGGCGCGGCGGACGACGATCCGTCCGGCATCGCGACCTACTCGCAGACGGGCGCGACCTTCGGGTTCCAGCAGCTCTGGACCCCGTTCGTCACGCTGCCGCTCATGACCGCGGTACAGGAGACGTGCGGCCGCATCGGTATGGTGACGGGCAACGGCATCGCCGGCGTAATCAAGAAACACTATCCGAAGACGACCATCGCGCTGTTTGTCGGCCTGCTCCTCGTCACGAACGCCATCAATATCGGCGCGGATCTTGGTGCCATGGCCGACGCCGGGGAACTCCTGTTCGGCATCCCCTTCACCATCTGGCTCATCGGCATCACGACCGTCACGCTCACGCTCATCATCTTCGTCCCCTACGCCTCGTACGTGAAGATCCTGAAGGTCCTCACGCTCTCGCTCCTTGCCTACATCGCGTCCGTGTTCGTCATCCGCGTCGACTGGTCCATCGTCGCGACGGCCGTCATCATCCCGAAGTTCTCCTTCTCCAAAGACTTCCTGCTCAACATCGTCGCCCTACTCGGCACGACCATCTCCCCGTACATCTTCTTCTGGCAGGCGAATCAGGAAGCGGAAGAAGAAGTCCTAGACAAAAAGATCGCGGGCATCGGCGACGGACGGCCTCGCGTGACCCAAAAAATGCTGAAGGGGCTTCGACTGGACACGGCACTCGGGATGCTGCTCTCGAACGTCATCATGTTCTTCATCATCCTGACGACGGCCGCGACGCTCCATGCGAACGGCATCACCGACATCGAGACGGCGGCCGACGCGGCGCAGGCCCTCCGTCCGCTCGCCGGCGATTTCACCTTCGTCGTCTTCGCGCTCGGCATCATCGGAACCGGTCTCCTCGCCATCCCCATCCTCGCGGGGTCCGGCGCCTACGCGGTCGCGGAGCTGAAGGGCTGGCGGAGCGGCCTGTCGCTGAAACCGCGGCAGGCGAAAGGCTTCTACGGCGTCATCGTTCTCGTCACGGTCGCTGGTCTCATCGTGAACTATCTCGGCATCCCGCCCTTCAAGATGCTGTACTACACCGCGGTCCTGAACGGCATCGCGGCCCCACCGCTCCTCTTCCTTATCCTCCGCGTCGCGAATGACCGGAAGATCATGGGATGTCACGTGAATTCACGCCTTTCCAACATCCTCGGCTGGACGACGTTCACCGTCATGACGCTCGCCTGCCTCGCCCTCCTCGTCGCCACGGTCCTCGGTTGACGCGACTGCAAAAATGAGGACGCGCGTGCTAAAATCGCGCCATTACTCCTCTGGGGATATCCCCACCCACGCCTGTATGGAAAAGGTGAAAACCATCATCATTGCGGTCCTGTCGACCATCATCGTCGCAGGTCTCGCCTTCTACCTCATCCGCTCCCAAAAAGAGGACGCCACGCCGACCCAGACGCCTGAACCGGTGGCGGAAGAACAGCCGACCCCCGAACCGGTCCAGCTTCCTCCCGCCCTCGAGCTGACCGAAATGTTCTCTGAGACCGACGCGGGCTACACCATGGGCTATCCGAAAGACTGGACCTACGAAGTGCAGGGTGAGGGGTTCCGGACCGTCATCTTCAACGGTGCATCGGGCACCGAAGCCTATCGCGCGACCGTGAACATCCAAACCATCCCGTCGAAGGAGAACGGCGGCACCTTCGCAACGGTACAGGAGGTCATGGACGACCTGAAGGCGCAGATCGAGAAGGACGAGTCGGGCAAGGTCCTCGACGAACAAGAGCTCGCCTATACCACGGAATCTAAGGAGCAGCTCTCCGGCATCCAGATAGCCGCGGAATACGCGCTAGAGGGCGAGGTGTTCCAGCAGTGGCAAATCGTGGTCCCGCGAGCGGATGGGAAGGCGTTCAATACCATCGCCTACACGGCTCCCGCAAGCATCTTCCTTGCGTTCCAGCCCACCGCGCAATCCATGATCCAGACCTGGGCCATGGTGGAATAGGCCTATGTCCAAGACCACAACAATCGTTCTCGCCGTCGTCGGAGGATTCGCCGGTTTCATCGCGCTCATCATCACCATCGCGTTCATGGCCACGTCCGGCCCGGTCAAGGCCGTCGAAGCCGAGCTCGAACTCCTCAAGTCCGGGCCTGTCCAGGAGGCCTATGAAGCCCTCGCGACAGGCTTCCGCGAGACTGTCCCACAGTCCGACTTCGAACGATTCCTCGCGACCTATCCGAGTTTCACCAAAAACCAGAAGGTCAGCTTCAGCTCACGCGACGTCTCGGGCGACGAATCGACGCTGAGGGGAACGCTGACGGACACGGACGGCGGCGTGACACCCGTACAGATCCGGCTCGTCAAGGAAAACGGGGCATGGCGCATCCTAAGCATCGAGATTCTCACCAGCGGGATCCAAGTCATCGACTGACGGCCTATGATTCCGTCTAAGGTCTTCTTCACCAAAGGTGTCGGTCGACACAAGGATAAGCTTACCTCGTTCGAGCTCGCGCTCCGCGATGCAGGCGTCGCCGCGTGTAATCTCGTGAGCGTCTCCTCCATCTACCCCGCCGGCTGCAAGAAACTGACTCGGGAGGAAGGCTTGAAGCTTCTCACGCCCGGACAAATCACGTTCTGCGTCATGGCGAGGAACGAGTCGAACGAAGCGCATCGCCTGATGGTGAGCTCCATCGGCTGTGCGATCCCGTCCGATGCCAGCCATCACGGATACCTGTCCGAGCATCATTCCTTCGGCGAGACCGCTGGCATGGCCGGCGACTATGCCGAAGACCTCGCCGCGACCATGCTCGCGACCGTCCTTGGAGTCGAATTCAACGCGGAATCCGCGTGGGATGAACGGGAGGAAACCTTCAAGATGTCCGGCAAGATCGTCAAGACGCTCAACGTCACGCAATCGGCCGAGGGCGACAAGGACGGACGCTGGACCACGACGGTGGCTATGGCCGTCCTCCTGCCCTGACGAACTTCCGATAAGACCAAAACACTCCGCTCTTCGCGGGGTGTTTTGCGCTCGAACGCGGCGTTCTACGCGATAGGAATCTCGAACCAGAACGCACTCCCCTTCCCTTCATCGCTCGCGAACCCGATGGTCCCTCCATGCTGTTCGATGATGTGCTGCGATAGGTAGAGACCGAGTCCAGATGCGTCCGCTTTCATGCCCATCGCGTTCGTGGCCCGATAGAACCTCGCGAAGATGCGCTTCTGCTCGTCCTCCGGGATACCGATACCCGTATCGGCGATCTCGAACCGAACCTTCGAGTCCACACGGGTCAGCTGCACCGTGACTTTCCCGCCTTCATGCGTGTACGTCGCCGCGTTGTTGGCGAGATGCTGCATGACCGTCCGGATGCGCCGGCTGTCCATCGAGACCTCGGCCGGTACGTCCTTTGCGACCGACGTGGAGCAGGTGATACCCTTCGTCTCACAGAACGGTATCCACTCGACAGAGACCGATTGCCACAACCCACGGAACGACGCAGGCGCCTTGGAGACGTTCACCATCCGCCCTTCCTCGATATCCATGGTCATGAGGAGGTCGTTGATACGCGAGATGACGTCCACGTCGGCCGCATAGCTCACACGGAGAATCTCGCGCTGTGGAACCTTCAGCTTGCCGAGTTCGTCAGACAAGAGATTCTCGAGGTTCCATCGGATGACGTTGAGCGGCGTGCGGAGCTGATGCGACACGATCTGGATGAATCGGTTACGGAGATCGTTCAGCTCCTTGACGCGATGTTCCGCCTCGACCTTCTTCGTGACATCCATGATGGCGCAGTCGAAGTAGACGCCCCGGACCGCATCCTCCTTCATGACCGCGGTCACGGACGCCCAGAAATCGCGCCCCTTCATGGTCTTGAGCTGGATTTCCTCGTTCTTGACGAACCCATTCTTCAGCAGCTTATCGCTGAAGTCCTTCCGCTGGGACGGATTCACGTACAGGTCGCTGACGCTCCGACGCATGAAATCCTCGCGGACATCGGCCTCGAACAGCGCGAGCGTCTCTGCGTTCGCTTCGAGGAACACCCCGTGCCGCCCCGGCGTATTGCGATAGATGCCAACGGCGAGGTTCTCGACGAGTTCCTGGTATTTCCGACGCTCGGCTTCGATCTGCTCTTCGGCCTTGCTCTGTTCGGTAAAATCCCTGAACACGAGGACGGTCCCGACGATACGCCCCTCCTCGCGGAAGGACGAACTTTCGAATTCAACAGGAACCTCCGTCCCGTCCGCCTTCCGGAACGTGGTACGCGCGCTCTTCATCGCCACACCTTCATGGATCGACGCGAGAATCGGACAGTCGTCATCCTTTGATCCAGGTGTACCTCCGTCACCGCAGACGAAATCGCGGATATCCCTCCCGACCAGCTCGTCCAGCCTCCGGCCGAGGATATGCGCGGCCGTCGAGTTCGCGAACGTCACCCTTCCGTCCGCGTCCATCCCGAAGATGCCGTCGGCGACGGACTCGAGGACTCGGCGATGTTGTCGTTCGAGGCGTTCGGTCTGCTCATGAGCCCCATACTCCTCCGTCACGTCTTCGCCGGAACTCAAGGAGCCGATGATGTGCCCATGGACATCTGTAATCGTCGAATTATGCCAACGGATCATCCGCTCCTCCCCGGAACGCGTCAGGATCGGATTCTCATGATGCGCGACGTCCCGTTTTCCGGTCAGCGTCTTCTTGAGGACGACGCGCGTCTCCTTCTTGAACCGCTCCGGCAGGAAGTTCGAGATCCAGTCCTTGCCGACGATATCCTCCTCCGGATAACCGAGGATCTCCCGCCCCTTGCGGTTGATCATCACGACGGAACCCTTCGGGTCGAGCGCGAGAATCATCACGTCGACGACATCGAGATAGGTCTCCGCCTGCGAGCGTGCGTCCGATTCCCGGAGGATGACGTCATCGCGCTCGTGCTGCGCGCGCACGAACCGGTCGAGCACGTAAAAAAGAAACGTCGCCGTGACGACGACGAACGCGAAGCCCTTCAGGACATGCAGACGGACAGCGGTCGGACTCTCGCCCTGCGTGAGACCGACGATCTGGTCGGACAAGACGATCCATGTCAGCCCCAACAGGAGATACATCGTCGTCATCCGAAACGGATTCAACGACCAAGAAGATGCACCTTTCGGGGCCTGAGGCATACTTGTCCATAAGTATACCTCAATTCCGTCGCGAATGCCCGTCACGACTCGCGACGGGAGACGTTCACCGATGCGCGGAACCGACGGCGTCCTTGACGGTCGCGAACCCGTCACGCTGGAGGCGCTCCGCGATGCCGCGATTGATGTCGCTGATGATCTGCGGCCCTTCGAAGATCATGCCGGTCACGAGTTGGACCAACGACGCGCCACGTCGAATCTTTTCGTACGCGTCATCGGCCGTGAACACGCCACCGACACCGATGATGGCGTATCTCGACCCTGCCTTCCGGTACGCGTGGCTGATGAGGTCGTCCGCAAGCGTTTGGACCGGCTTGCCGCCGATACCGCCCTTCATATCCGGCGTAATCTCGCCCGCGTCGACGCTCGCCGCATCGAATCGCTTCGTGAGGTTGGAGATGACGAGCCCATCCACGCGGTGACGACCGAGCACGTCGAGGATAGCGTCGAGCTGGTCCATGGTCGTGTCCGCCGCGATCTTCACGAAGATGGGTTTCGCCGTAACGACCGCGTCGATGCCGCCGAGGAGCACGTCGAGCCGCTCCGAGTCGGCATACGGCTCGCCGCCGAACGCGTTCGGACAGCTGATGTTGACGACCGTGAAATCGCCGACGCCGGCCTCGACGAACGTCCGCATCGCCTTCACGTAGTCCGCGACGCCTGCCTGCATGTCCACGGTCGCGGGACTGTTGGTCTTCGCGACGCTCACGCCGATGGGGATGGTGAAACGCTGGCCTTTCAGCCGTGCGGCGACCGCCTCGCATCCGTCGTTCATGAGCCCATAATGGACCATGAGCGCCCTGCTCTTCGGCAAACGCCACAGCCGCGGCTTCGGATTGCCGGCGCACGGCTCCCCCGTCACGGACCCGATTTCCTCGAACCCGAACCCGACCGCCGGTATGATGCCGGTCATCCGCGCGTTCTTGTCGAATCCCGCAGGCAATCCGACCGGATTCGGGAACCGGATGCCGCAGACCTCCTGCACGAGCGACGGGTCCTCATACCGGAAGAACGCCGCGGTGAGCGACCGCGACCAGTCTCCCTTGCCGAGCCAGGCTCCGATGCGCACGAACGTATCGTGCACGTATTCCGGGTCCATGCGGAACAGGACCGGCTTCAGCAGATTGGCATACGACCAGCGAAAAAATCCAGTGGCAAACATAGGACCCATCCTAGCACGTCCAGCCGCGCGACAGAAAGCCCGTATTTCATGGTCGAGACGTCACATTCGGGGTATCATCCATGCAATTCATTCGAGGTTATCCACATATGCCATATCCCCTCCTCCTCTCTCCCGGCCGTATCGGCACCATGCGGCTCAAAAACCGCTTTGTCATGCCGCCGATGGTCCGCGACTATGCAGATAAGAACGGTCTCGTAACCAAGCGCTATGTGGACCATATCGCCGCCATCGCCAAAGGCGGAGTCGGCATGATGATCCTCGAGGCCAGCTTCATCAGCAAGGAAGCGCGCGGGTTCCCCAACCAGCTCGGCATCCAGTCGGACAAGACGATCCCGGGGCTGAAGCGGCTCGCCAAGGCGGCGCACGCGGGCGGCGCCAAAATCGGCGTGCAGATCTACCACGCGGGACGGCAGACACATGCTGCGGTGATCGGGACACGGCCCATCGGCCCGAGCGCCATCGCGGACCCGGTCACCGCCGAGGTGCCGCGCGTCATGACTGAGGCGGACATCAAACGTGCCGTACGGGCGTATGCGGCCGCAGCGACCCGTTGCGTGAAGGCCGGGATGGACTTCGTCGAGATCCACGGCGCGCACGGCTACCTCATCACGCAATTCCTCTCGCCGTTCTCGAACAAGCGAAAAGACAAATACGGCGGCACGTCCGACAAGCGCCTGCGATTCCTACAAGAGGTCTACATGGCCGTCCGCAAAGCGGTCGGGCCGGCATATCCCATCATCGTCCGTCTGTCCGGCGACGAGCTCGTCGGTGCGAAGGGCATCCGCCTCGCGGATGCGAAACGGGCCGCGCGATGGCTCGAGCGGGCCGGCGCGAACGCGCTGCATATCTCGGCCGGAAACTATGCGTCGTATGCCCAAGGCCTGATGATCATGCCCATGGCCATCCCGGACGGGCCGCTCCTGACGCTCGCGGCTGGCGTCAAGAAGGCCGTGGATATCCCAGTCATCGCCGTCGGCAAAATCCGCACCCCCCAGATGGCCGAACGTGCCCTCAAGACCAAGCAGGCCGACTATATCGCCATCGGACGGATGCTCCTCGCGGACCCGACATATCCGAACAAAGTGAAGACGGGCAAGCTGAACGAAGTGAATCCGTGCATCGCGTGCAATCAAGGGTGCATCACCCGGCTCTTCGCCGGACAGGACGTCTGGTGTACGGTGAACCCTACCTGCGGACGCGAGGCGATGTTCGCAAAGAAAAAAGGCAAGAAAAGGCGCGTCCTCGTCATCGGCGGCGGACCTGCGGGCCTGTCTGCGGCCAAGACCGCAGCGCTCCGAGGTCACACGGTCACGCTCTTCGAGAGACGGGCGAAACTCGGCGGTCAGGTCATCGCCGCGGCATCGTTGCCGTATCGCGCCGATTGGCGGACGTTCCTCGACGCGCTCATCCGCGACGTGAAGCGTCTCGGCGTGACCATCAGGACGAAGAGCGATTTCTGCGCCCACTGCGTGAAGAAAGATGAATTCGACGCCGCCATCGTCGCCATCGGCTCCATGGCCGTGACGCCGAATATCCCCGGCGCCAATCTCCCACATGTCATCTTGGCACGCGATCTCGTAGATGGCTCGGCTAAGGCCGAAGGACGCGTCGTCATCGTCGGAGGCGGGTGCATGGGCGGACGGGTCGCGGAAGCGCTCGCGATGAAGGGACATCACGTCACGGTCATCGAACAGGAAGACGCCATCGCCACGGACGCGCCGGTCGACGATCGAATCCTCCTCCTCGGACGACTCGCGAAACGCAAGGTCAAGATCCTCACGAAGACCAGGGTGATGGACATTGGCGAACAGTCCGTGACAGTGCGTGGAACGAAGGGTCGCGCGACCATCCCGGCCGATACGGTCGTCCTCTGCCTCGGCTCCATCCCGAATCGTGGTATCGTCGCCGAACTGAAACCGCTCGTGAAACGCATCCGCACGGTCGGCGACGCGAGGAAACCCCGACGCGTGACCGAAGCCGTCCTTGAAGGCGCCTTGGCTGCGCTTGAAATCTAAGCCCTTGTCATCCTGAGGGAAGTCGGAGCGACGAAGGACCTTCGAATGATTACCGTTGCCGAGAGCATCACAAGACATCGCCTAATGAACTGTTCGGAAGATTCTTCGTCGGACTCAGAATGACATTTCAGAGTATGACCCCATCCCATTCCCTCACGGCCGTCCTCATCTTCGGCATCATCGGCACCCTCTTTTCCGGCTATCTCTCGATATCGGAACTGATCGGTGCCGATTGCTCCTCCTGTTCGGTCCTGCCTGCCGCGACGTCGGCGCTCGGCGCTCCCGCCTGCGTCTACGGGTTCGTGCTGTTCGTCACGATCACCCTCATCGCCGCGCTCGGCCTGCGCAAGACAACGTGACGCGTATCCGATACGCTGACGTCGAGCCCTATGACCCGACCCATTTTGACGTGTGCACTGCTCGTCGCGACGGCGCTGACCGTGCCACCGACGACGGTCCGTGCCGCGACGCTCTCCGACGCGGTCCGCGGACGGACCCTGCTCGCGGTCGAACGGCGGGGCGAGACCTGGTATGCGGACCCGGTGGAGGGACGACGCTATCCGCTCCGCTCGGACGCGGACGCTTTTTCGCTCATCCGGGCGGTCGGTCTCGGCATCACGGACCGCGACCTCGCCGCCATCCCGACGGACACGGACGGTTCGACCGGCGATCTCGGACTCCGGGCCCGTCTCGCGGGACGTATCCTGATCGCCGTCCAATCCCGTGGCGAAGCGTGGTACGTCCATCCGGTCGACAGGAAGCGTCGCCTCCTCGGCAGTCCGACGCGCGCGCTACAGACGCTTCAACGCCTTTCGCTCGGCATCCTGGACCGGAACCTGCTCTCCATCCCCCTCGCGCCCGGTGCGACGGACGCCTCGGCCTCGACAGGACTGACGCTCCAAGACGTCCCCTCCACGTCACAGGCGCCGTTCGGCGAATGGAGCGACCCCCGCCAGCAGGAGGGGTGCGAAGAGGCGTCCGCGCTCATGGCCGACGCGTGGACTCGTGGTTCAACGCTGACGACCGAAGGAAGCCGGGAGGCTATCCTTGCGATGTCGGACTGGGAACGTACGCGCTATGGCTCGTTCGTCGACACGTCCGCGCAGGACACGAACGACCGCCTGCTCGTCGGCTATCTCGGTATCGCCGGTTCGTCGGTCCGCGCAGGCATCGGCACGGACGATATCCGCCGCGAGATCGAGGCGGGACATGTCGTCATCGTCCCGGTCAACGGCAAAATCTTCCGGAATCCGTCCTACAGCAATGGAGGGCCGCTCCGACACATGGTCCTGGTCATCGGCCACGACCGGCGTACCGACGAATTTATCGTCCACGACCCCGGGACGCGCAACGGCGCCTCGATGCGCCACACGTCCGCCGACCTCGCGTCGTCCCTGCAGGACTACACCACCGGCACGCACGACCCTATCGGCGCCTATCGGACCGCGATGATCTCGGTCATAAAATGACTCCTTGGGTCGTGATTCATCACGCCCCAGGTACGCTCACCGAAACCTTCGGGTAAGCAGCTTCGCTACCTCTACAACCAGAACGTTGAATAGACCGACCGCCACGACAGCGCCGAGCCACGGCAAAGGCAACGCCACGGTTCCTAGGATGCGCTGCATGAAGGGGACATAAATGCCCATGAGGGTCAGTACGACACCGATACCGACGCCGAGCGTCAACAGGCGGTTCGAGAACGGAGAATATTGAAGGATGCTGACTCGCAAGCTCCGAAGCGCAAACGCGACAAAAAGCGTATATGTGGCGAAGGTCGTGAATATGAATGTCCGGACGAGATCGAGCGGATGGCCGACACGTAGAAGATACCAATAGATGACGAACAGCACCGCGCTCGTCAGGGCTCCGACAACGAAGATGAAGATGCGCATCTGCGAATCGAGCAGGGAACGGTGCACGCGACGCGGACGCGAGGCGACGTCAGTCTCGAGCCCCTTCTCGAACGCGAACGCGATGGTCGGGAAGCTGTCGGAAAAAAAGTTCACGTAGAGGATCTGCAGGGCGTTCAGCGGCAACGGGAGGCCGATAAGAAGTGCGCCCCCGATGAGGAAGATCTCGTTCAATGAATTGGACAGGAGATAGACGATGACCTTACGGATGTTCTCGAGGATACGTCTTCCTTCCTCGATGGCGGCCACGATGGTCGAGAAGTCGTCGCCGAGGATGACGAGGTCCGCCGCGCTCTTGGCGACCTCGGTCCCGGATCCGACCGCGATGCCGATGTCCGCGCGCTCGAGCGCCGGCGCATCGTTGACCCCATCGCCCGTGACGGCCACGACGTCGCCGTGCCTCCGGTACGCGTCCACGATCCGCATCTTCTGTTCCGGCGTCACGCGCGCGTAGACGGCGACCCTCGACAATGCCTGTTCGAGGGCCTCGTCGGACATGGACGCGAGTTCATCGCTCGTCATGACCCGTTTCCCGCCTTTCAGGAGACCGAGCTCGTCCGCGACCGCCTTCGCGGTGCCCGGGTGGTCCCCGGTCACGATGACGGTCTTGACGCCGGACGCACGGATGCGGCCGATGGCGTCCATGACACCTGGACGGATGGGATCGCGCAACGCGAGCGTCCCGAGGAACCGGAACGTCCCCGCTTCTTTCATCTCGCCGTCCCGCTCCGCGACGGCAAGGAGCCGTTCGCCCGTCCCTGCGCGTTCCTCGACCACCTTCAGCACGTGCCCTTGCGCGGCCGCATCTAAATCCGTGGACCTGACGACGACCTCCGGCGCACCAAGCATCACGGTACGAAGCATCCCGTCGCGACGGACCGTCACCAGGCTCATCTTGGCCTCGGACGAGAAGGGCTTGCGTTCGACCGGCTCGTTGGCCGTCTGCACGTCCGGCAGGCGGACGCCATGATGTCCCGCGCCCAGCACGAGCGCCGCCTCCATGGGCTTTCCGATCACGCGCCACGCGAGGACCTTCTCGTACGGATTCTCCACGGACGCGCCGGTCGCGAGGATAGCGTCCTCGAGGAGATGGGTTTGCGTCGTCGACTCGTGCGGGAGCACGGCCGACAGGCTCATCCGTGCTTCCGTAAGGGTCCCTGTCTTGTCTGTCAGGATAAGACTCGTGGCACCCAAGGTCTCTGCCGCCAAGAGTTTTCGGACGACACCGCCACGCTTCGCCAGCCGCTCCACGCCGATGGCCAAGATGACCGTCAACGCGACCGGCAGGCCCTCCGGTACGGCAGAAACCGCGACCGCGACCGCGAGCACGAACATATCGTGTGACGACACTCCCTCCAAGAGCCCGGCGGCGAACAGGATAGCCGCAAGGATACTGATGGCCACGCCGGCGACGACCGAGAACCGCGCGACGGCTTTCTGCAATAACCCCGGCTCCGGCCGCTGATGGGCCAACAGGTCGGCGATGCGGCCGAAGGCCGTCTCGTTTCCGATCCGGACGACCACGCCCGTGGCGAGCCCCTCGCTGACGAGTGTCCCCCCATGAAGCATGGACGTCCGGTCCGCGACGTCCGCCTGTTCCGCCACCGCCGCCGGACGCTTCCGGACAGGCAGGGATTCGCCGGTCAGGACCGACTCGTCCGCGGAACAGTCCGTCGTCGACAGGAGTCGGATGTCCGCGGGCACGCGATCGCCCTGCGAGAGGGAGACGATATCGCCGACGACGAGCTCTGCGGCGTCCACGACATGCTCGAGGCCGTCGCGACGGACGCGTGCGCGGATACGGATATACTTGGACAGGGCGGCGAGGACCGTCTCCGCCTTATTCTCCTGCCAAAACCCGAGTCCCGCGTTCACCGCGATAGCCGCGAGGATGACGCCCGCTTCGAGACGGTCGTCCATCACCACGGTCACGCCTGCCGCAATGGCAAGCAGGAGGATAAGCGGGCTCTTCAACTGATTCAGGACGATGCGCGTCTTCGACAGGCGTCGCCGTTCCGGGATCACGTTCGGGCCGGAACGACGCTGCCGCCGCGCGACCTCGTCGCTGGCCAATCCTTGGCGATCGGATCGGAGGTCCTCGAGGACCTCTGTCGGCGACAGGGCCCAATGCGGAAGAAAGCCGTCGTGGTCTGGAATGTCGCGTGTGTTGGTCATACGTGTCTGCGAACAAGTATATGCTACGCGCGCGCGTTCCGCGACGCCTGCGACCCCATGCTATGATGACGGACGATATGACGCGTCTCGTCGCCTTGTTCCTGGCTCTTGTCGTCTTCGGCGCCGGATGCGACGACAAGGATATGGACCGGAAAAAAACCGATGCTGACGATCCGCGACCCGTCCTGTCGGGATTAGCCCTGATCACGGAGGTGAACGACATCGACGGTCACCCCCTCACTACGACGGATGCCGCCTATCGCTGGAGGCTCACGACGCTGTTGCCGCCCACGTTCTCGGACGGTCGAGGTATCTATCGCGGCGCAAAGCCCGACGAATCCATCGTCGTCCAGCTGGGGGTCGCCGGCACGCCGTCGCAGGACCTCGAGACGTTCCGTGCGATCGAGAGCATCACCGACATCGAGACCGGCGCACTCGGCGACTGGAGCGTCGCGGCCGCACGCGACACGGATCGGGACCGGACGGTCGTCCGCGCGACGCGGGAGGACGGGTCCCCCGATGCCTATCATGTCATCGAATGCCTCTCCGACGTCCATTCGGACCGTAGTTTCTGGGAGGGATGCCGCCTGTTCATCCTGAACGCCCGCGTCGACCGGACCGTCCCCGTTCCTGTCCCCACTCCTAATCCCTAGATTCGGCACTGTTCGGTTATTGGTTGATAACTTGAGGTGAGACTTGGAGTAACAGCTCGTTCACGAGCAGCTCCATCGAAGTATCTGATTTGATGCCACGTCGTGTCTTAAACCGCGCCTCGACCTGACCGATGACATTCTCG
>JAHJRN010000010.1 GCA_018830865.1 Patescibacteria group bacterium
AGACGAAAGTATCTGTACCTATTCGTCGGAGAGATTGTTTGGAAGTTCAACCATCGTCGCCAATCTCTCAAAGACCAAGAACGAACCCTCATCGGGCTCGTTCTTCCTAAGAGTTTGGTGGCATGAAACAGGGATTACCCTTATAAAAAAACGCCCCGCGCGATGCGCAGGGCGAGGGGCTCGAGCTGACGAGCGTCAGCGAGCCGAGAAGGAACTAGAGGTTATCGACGTGGCCGTTCCTGTAGTCCGGCCCGGACCCGTTCGAAATCATGACGTAGGCGACTTCGCCGTTCTCGTCACACAGGCGTACGGTTCCGTTCGTATCACCCTTCCCTCCGTAGAGGTCGTTCGAGACGTCTCCCCACCAGTAGACGGGGGCAGGCGTGTGCTTCACCGTGAAGTCGAACACCACGGCACCACCAATGGGTAGGAGACACTCGAGGACCGAGTCGCCCGGAGTCGTGTCGACGCACATGTTGGCCGTATTGCCGAATGTGCTGCACGCCGAGCCTTGCCAGCAGGAGAAGGTCGGGGAGACCGACGCCCACTGGAGTTCGAAGGGGCCGTACGTTCCGGCCGCGACACCGCTGTCGTCCGCGATGAAGCAGAGTTGGATCTGCCCAGCAGGCGCCGTGCAGGCGCTGCACGTTCCGATGACGGGGTTCGTGGTCGTACCACCAGTACCACCGGTTCCGCCCATCGCGGTCCCGCCAGAACCACCCGTTGCCACGCCGCCGCTCCCGCCTGTCGCGACGCCGCCACTTCCTGCGGTCCCTCCTCCCGCGCCGCCGCTTCCGGCAGGGCAGAGGCTACTGAGGTCGCTTGGGATGAGGAGGCCGGCACAACAGCGATTGTATGCGACGGTATTTGGCCAAGAACTGTTCGCGTCCAGGCAGATACCTTCGTACAGCCCCTCGGAATCCGGGAAGCACGCGTTCCCGACGATGCAGAGCTCGGGAGGTACGACACCGCCAGCACCCGCACTGCCGCCGCTTCCGGCCATTCCGCCAGCACCGCCAATCGCGACACCACCAGCACCTGATGTGCCGCCGACGCCTCCGGTCCCGCCCGTCGCGGTTCCGCCAGCACCGCCCGTTGCCGCGCCGCCGCTTCCGGCCATTCCGCCAACTCCGGCGTCAGGGTCACACGTTTCCGGTGACCATTCGAGATGACCGTCGATGTCGATGCACGCATGCATCTGGTTGCAGTCATCGAGGCACACGGCCATCGTGTTGGAACAGAGATACCCCGCGATGCAGTCCGTCGCGGTGAATACGCCTCCTTCGCAGACGAGGTTGTTGCCGACACCGGGGCAGCTCAACCCTTCCGGATTGCACGAACCGCCCTCGATGCACAGCGGTTGCTGTACCTGCGTGAGAAGGATCTCGTCTGGAAGCGATGCCTCACAGGCCACAATCAGACTTCCGAGCGCTACGACGGCGATGGCCGCCGTGAGAATCAACTGCCACATCGACCGTCGATGCATGTCGTACTCCTATCATTGATTTTCAAACCGGGCACCACGCCTCGGTCGTGTGTTGTCGAATGTCCTATCTAGCCTTTGCATCCAATACGAAAACGGCGATCTTGTCAAGGATTCGGACGTCGATTCCTTTAAGATTAGCCAATTTTTAGGGTAGGAGCCTTTCCGCCGTGGTATCCTATATATGTCATGCGCGAATTTTCGTGGGGGATAGCACTCCTCGTCGGCGTCGGGGCGATATTCGTCGCGCTCGAAGTACCGCTCGGTCCCATCGTCATCCTTGGGATCGTCATCGCGTTCATCCTGACATATCGCTACACGTATGGGGTGCTGTATCTCGCCATCGCGCTGTCGCCGTTCCTCGGCCTCATGATCTCCATCCCGACGGGCGAACTCGCCATCGGTGAGCGGGCGTTCGGCGGGTCCGTGGATATCGGCGTGGCCGAGGCACTCTTCCTGTTCGTGCTGGCGGCATGGGCCGTGAAGGTCCTCGTGTTATGGGTGCGCCGCAAGGATAAGAATTGGCGGCCGACGCTTCCGCTCATACGTTCATACGCCGCGCTCGTGGCCGCACACTTCCTGTCCCTGCTCTCACCGTACGCGCCGGACCCCATCCTCGTCGCGAAGGCGTCCATCCGTCCCGTCCTGTTCTGCTATCTCGTGTACGTCGCGATTCCCGTGAATCTCCTCCGCAACCGTCGTCGTCTCGTGACGGTGTTCAGTATCCTCGCGGTCGTCGGCACCATCGGCGCGTTGAACGGCCTCGTTTCTTTGTTTTTCGTGGACGCGTCGAGCCAGTTTATCCGTCGCGCGCATCCGTTGCCGATCTTCGGGGTCTCGGCGCTCGGTGACAACCATAACCTCCTCGCGGAACTGATGGTCACGACGGTCCTCATGACGCTCGCGGCCGCGTTGCTCGCCCGCAAGGAGCGGGTCCGTCGCCTGCTGTTCGGTTCTGCCGCGCTGCAGTTCGCCATCGGCCTTCTGACCTTCTCGCGGACCGGATGGATCGTGTTCGGCCTGCAGGCCGCGTTCCTCGCCGTCGTCGGATACCGCGCGACGATTCGCCGTCACCTCGGGGCGGTGCTGGCGGTCATCCTCCTGCTCATCCCGCTCACTGGCGTCATGCTCCGTATCGGCCTCTCGAACGTCGCCATGAGCAGCAACTCGACCCGCGTCGCCCTGCTCGAGATCGCGATGCAGGTCTGGGAAAGCAGTCCATGGATCGGCGGCGGGGCAGGGACGTTCGTCGACCGCGTCGGTTCCGCGCAGGTCTTCCTTATCGAATACGGCGCTCCGCTCGATTCGCATGGGATGCTACCGAAACTCGCGGCTGAGACAGGACTCGTCGGCTTCCTCGCGTTTGTATGGGTCATGGGCACGTTCGTCTGGTTGGCGGCGACGCGGCTCAAGACCATCACGGATCCGATCGTGCGCCGTGCCGTCCTGCTCGTCCTCGCGTCCGCAGGCGGGGCGGTCGCCTATCAGATGCTCAACACGAACTATTGGACCGGGAAGATGTGGCTTCCCGTCGGCCTCGCGGTCGCGTCGTTGTTCGCGTTCTCCCGGACCGGACGCCATAAGCCCACCACGAACGTATGAGACCACGCGCCGATTATCAACGCGTCTCGTCCGCGCATCGGGATCCCGGAGGTCTCCGGCGCCTCGATGCGTACGTCAGGCGCGTCGGCGCATGGGCCGTCGGCCGCGATCCACATCGCGTGCGCGTCCTTGTGCGCGAGACCGTACTCGGGAATGTCGCTTTTCCGTTCGCGTCGCTCGGCTATGACGTGACCATCTTCGAGCCCAATATCGCATCCATCCAGAAGGCGACGGTCATGGCATCCGAGCTCGCGCTCTCCGTCGGCTTCGCGGCGTCGATGGCCGATTTCGCGGAGAGGCGGTTCGACGCGGTCATCATCGACGGTTCTGATGCGGCTGACGGGTCGGAGGCGTTAGGAGATATCCGTCCGTTCCTCGCGCCGTCCGGCATCGTCCTGTGTCATGTCCGTAGCATCCGACCGGACGCCTTGAAACACGCCGGTTGGCGATGTCGCGATGCGGATCGCGTGAGCGCGTTTTTCTTGGCGATGTGGCCGCTGTTCGCCCGTCTCGGTCTTCGGCGGGGGAGCGGCAAGTTCCATCTGTTGGACGCATCCGACGCGTGGGCTGCCGTTCATGTCCCGTGTCCATTCCTATCCCGCGGGTGGGTCGCCGAGTTTGAGACGCACGATCCGTCCGCTCCGTTCGTCATGCACGCCGTACCGACGTTCGGCGCCGGCGGTGCGGAACGGCTCGTCTACGAGCTCGTCGCGCACCTTCCCGGACAGGGATTCGAAGCGAAGGCCGTGCCCATCACGGGCGGCGGTGAGCTGGAGACATGGTTCCGTGAGCATGGCGTCGCGACCGTCCCCGTCCTACGCCGAGGGAAGTTCGGCATCCGGACGTTCCTCGCGTTGCGCAGGATTTTCCGGCTTCAGCGTCCGGATATCGTGCATACCCATCTCTTCGTCGGCGACACGATGGGGCGCGCCGCCGCCATCGCGGCCGGCGTGCCGGTCATCGTTTCGACCGAGCATAACGTGAACGAAAGCTACCGATGGTCGCATCGGCTCGTGAATCGCCTACTCGCGCCGTTCACGTCCGGACACGTCGCCGTCTCCGAGGAGGTAAAACGCGTGCTGGTGGAGAAGGAGGGCGTGAAGGCAGATAAAGTCCGGACCATCTTGAACGGCATCGACCTCGACCGCGTCATCGGCCGTGGAAGCCGGCCGTTCCGCGACGTCCCGCGCCTCATCATGGTCGGTCGGCTCATGTTCCAGAAGGATCACGCGACCCTCTTCAAGGCGCTCGCGCTGGTGAAACGTCCATGGCGGTTGCGCGTCGTCGGCACCGGTCCGCTCGAGCGGCGTCTGCGCGAGCTTGCCGAACGCCTCCGCATCTCGTCGCGCATCGAATGGCTCGGCTATCGCGACGACGTGCCGGAGCTTCTCGCCGCGTCGGATATTTTTTGCTTCCCGTCGAGATACGAGGGGCTGGGTCTCGCGGCCGTCGAAGCCGCCGCCGCTGGCGTCCCGGTCGTCGCGTCCGACCTCCTTCCGCTCCGCGAGATGTTCGACGCGACGGACGTCCGTTTCGTCCCGACCGGTGACGTGCCTGCGTGGGCGCATGCCATCACCGAGACGCTCGACGACCCGTCATCTGCCGTGGTTCGCGCAGCCCGTCTCGTCCCCAAGGTCTACGCCGAAGCCTCCATCGACCGGATGGTCAGCCGGTATGCGGCGTTGTACCGTCTTCTTCTGGAACGACGAACGTCATGAGAATCCTCCACGTCAACAAGTTCTTCGACCTCAACGGCGGTGCCGAGGTCTATATGCATGACCTCATGCGCCAACAGGCCGCCGCCGGGCATGAGGTTCATATTCTCTCGACCGCATCGCCGAAGAATCTGCCGTCGAAGGACGCCTCGCGGTTCGTCATACGTCGCGACCTGTCCATCCGCGAGGGGGCGTGGAAGGATTTCGGGAAGGCTGTGGCCTTCGTCTGGAACAGCGAGGCTGAGGCGGCGATGGATGCGGCCTTGCGCGACCTGAAGCCGGAGGTCGTCCATCTCCATAACATCTACCATCATCTCTCGACGTCTATCCTCGCGCCAATCCGGAAGCGCGGCGTCTCGTGCGTGCAGACGTTGCATGACCTGAAGCTCGTGTGCCCGAACTACCGCATGGCGACCGAAGGTGCACTCTGCGAGCGGTGCAAGGGCGGCCGGTATTGGGAAGCCGTGAAGCATCGATGCCTGTTTCCGTCGTTCGCGCCGAACGCCCTCGCCGCGTTCGAGATGGGATTGACGAAATCGGTGCAGTCCTACGAACGCACGGTCCGGACCTTCATCTGCCCATCGCGCTTCATGGCCGATAAGATGATCGAGTGGGGCGAACCCGCGTCCAAGATGGCGGTCGTCC
Source organism: Patescibacteria group bacterium (assembly GCA_018830865.1). Lineage (GTDB taxonomy): Bacteria > Patescibacteriota > Patescibacteriia > 2-12-FULL-60-25 > 2-12-FULL-60-25 > JAHJRN01. The sequence continues at coordinate 5,446 of JAHJRN010000010.1, forward strand.
GCATGCCGGTCCTGCGTCGTGATCCGGCGCGTCGTGGCGGAGGGTATCTCCTCGCAGTCGGCCGTCTCTCGCCGGAGAAGGGATATGAGGAACTTATCCTCGCAGCTGGCCGCGTGCCGGATGTCCGCATCAAAATCGCAGGCATCGGTCCGCTCGAGGAACGGCTCCGCGAGATGATGCGTCGTGGACGTATCGAGAACGTCGACCTCGTGGGATTCAAGCGTGGCGATGATCTCGAGGCGCTGTATCGCGAGGCCGAGGCGTTCGTCGCGTGTCCGGTCGGGTACGAGAATGCGCCGCTCTCCGTGATGGACGCGCTCGGATACGGATTACCGATCCTGGCGACGGCTATCGGAGGGCTTCCGGAGATGGTGACGGATGGCGTGAACGGCTTCCTCGTCGCGCACGGCAACGGCGACGCGTGGGTCGAAGCACTCAAACGGTTCGACACGCTTTCGTTCGAGGCGCGCGATCGGATGGCGTCAGAAAGCACACGTCTCATCAACGAACGGTTCCCGACCGTCGAGCGGCATCTCGAACAAGTCCTCTCCGCGTATCGTGGGACTTGACATCGTTTTATGTTTCCGGTTCCCGTGGCGAGAATTTTGGATTCTTGATTTTCCACCGGTCGATCCATTGGCCGATACCGTGCGCGTCGCGTTTATTTCGTACCGTGGGCTGCCGTTGGGACCAGGAGACGAGCGATTCGAAGAGGAGTTGGTAGCGGCCGCGGACCACGATGTACCGGATGTCGCCTGACGTGATGGCACGGCGCACGGTCCGGGGATTCACGCCGAAGAGTCGAGCAGCTTCAGAGACGGAGACCCGGACCGGGGAAGGGGATTCTTGAGGCATATTCCTTTGTCCACAATATTGTAGACAAATACGAAATATTGCAAGGGGGTCGCTCCCGTGAGGGTCTGAGAGGCTGACGGACGCTTGACGTCGAATATTGCCATGAGCAGAAAAAACAGCTACGTTACCCCTCGCTCATAAGGGAGCAAGCAATGTCGAATCTCATCGATCGCTACCTCCTTTTTCGTATACGGACGCGTCGTGATTCCGAGGCCTTCGCGAAGATCTATGATCGCTACGTGAAGGCCTTGTATCGTTTTAATTCCCTGAAGTTACCCTCTCGGGAGGATGCACAGGACGTCACGGCCGAGACATTCACGAAAGCCTGGAATTACCTCCGCGAACACAAGGACGTCACGAACATCCGGGCGTTGCTGTACCGCATCGCACGGAACCTTATCGCCGATTTTTATCGGCATCGGCCCGTCTCCGTGGCCGTGGACACTGTAACGAACGATGGAGAATTCGCGTCTTCTCGTATGAGGGACGGATTCGGTTCCGATCTCGGCCGCGAGAAGGAAGTCATGGAAGCCCGCGCCGAGATGAACATCGTCCTGAAGCAGCTGGAGACGTTGAAGGAAGACTATCGAGACGTCGTGATGCTGCGACTCGTGGATGGACTCGCGTTCGAAGACATTGGGGATATCCTCGAGAAATCGACTGGGAACGTCCGCGTCATCTTCCACCGGGCCATCAAGACCCTCAAAAACCTCGAGTGAACCATGTCATCCTCCCTGTACGATCGGTTGCGGACGCTCCGCGCCGTCGGGAGCCGCGTCGAGCCTGACGCGGCATGGTTGCGTTCCACCCGCGAGACGCTCCTCATGCAGGCGGGCAATTCGTTGCCGACCTCGCCGGTGACCTCTTGGCAGACGGTAGGACAGGCGTTCCGGTACTTCGCCCCGCATCGGCTCTTCAGCGTCGTACGCGGGCCGGTGTTGGCCGCGCTATCCATCTTTGCCATCGCCCTCGGCGGTTCCATCGCGTCCGTCTCCGCAGCCGAGCAGTCCCTGCCCGGCGACTTCTTCTATTCTCTGAAGCTCGCGACGGAACAGGCACGCCTCGCGCTCACGTCCGCGAAGGACGAGAAGCTGAAGCTGAAGGTGGAGTTCACGTCGCGTCGCGGCGAGGAGTTGAAGCAGGTCGCACGGGAGGACGTGCCGGAAAAGTCGGAGCGCGTCGCGCAGGCGGCCGAAATCCTGAAGCGCGATCTCAAGACCGTTACGGAACAGCTGAACGACGTGCGCAACACCACGTCGGACGGGAAGAAGATTGTGGAGGTCGCGAAGCTCGTCGACCAGAAGAGCGGCGAGCTCGTACAGGCGCTACAGGAGACGAAGACCGCGCTTCCGGATGGGAGCAAGGGCAAGGTCATGGAAGCGCAGGCCGCAGCCGCGGATACGGGCGTGAAGGCCATCGAGATTCTCCTGGCCGAGCATGAGCAATCCGGGGAGTCCATCCCGATGGGCGACGTGGTCCAGGCTATCCAGGATTATGCGAAGACCGTGGCGAACGTGACGGGTTCGTCCGCGTTGACCGCATCATCGACGGCATTTGAGGACAAGACGTCGACCTCATCCGTCCCGATTCAGGACACGGTTCAGCAAATCAAGCTTGCGACCCAGCAGGCGTTTGCGGCGCAGAAGGTCGATATCGACCAGGCGGTCGCTTCCTCGTCGTCTTCGGGGACGGACGTCCCGGGCGATGCCACGACGTCCACTTTGCCGACCACGACCTCCACGCTCCCCGGCGCGACATCGACGAATCCCGTCGCCTCATCCACCAAACCGACGCCACCCTAGGACGACACGAGTTCCTCCCCGTCTCACAGGGTACCCAAGCGAGCTTGGTTACCCTGACGGGCGGGGGAACGCCTCTTGCCCGCTCGTGTCACATCCTCGCCACTGACCGGATCGTTCAAGGTCGATCTCGACGATCGCGTCGGGAGATCCGCGTCATTACTCACCATTATCGCGGTCCCTTGATCCTCACGGATCGAGGTCCCGCCTTCCAACAACCCTATAAGGGTTCATATGGTCAATCTTAAGAAAACATTCTCCTCGTTCGTCGCGATGGTGACGGTTCTCTCCTCCGTCGGCGTCGGCTCGTTGGGTTTTGCCAGCGCAGCCTCTGCCGTCTCGGTCGGTGACCTCATCAAGGCGTCGGGTCCTGCGGTCTACTACTATGCCCAGGACGGGAAGCGCTATGTCTTCCCCAACGAGAAGACGTACTTTTCGTGGTACACGGATTTCGCGTCGGTCAAGACCATTTCCGATGCGGAACTCGCGGCCATCACGATCGGCGGCAATGTCACGGTTCGCCCTGGCACCAAGCTGATCAAGATTCAGACGGATCCCAAGACGTACGCGGTCACACGCTGCGGCTCTATCCACTGGATCGAATCCGAGACCATCGCCAAGTCCCTCTACGGGGATGCCTGGGCGACTCGGATCATCGACGTCCCGGATGCGTTCTTCGTGAACTACACCGTGGGTTCGTCGGTCTCGACCGCCGTCCACCCGGATGGGCAGGTCATCACGTATGAGGGCGATGCCAACTCCTACATCGTCATGGGCGGCATGAAGCGCAAGTTCGCGTCTCAGGCGGCCTTCGATGCGAACATGTTGAACGCCATCTACACGGTCGGAACGACGATCAGCTATGCCGATGGCACTGACGTCACTGGCCGCGAAGCGGACATCGCAGACGTCGTCTGCGCGGGTCCCGCCATCACCGGTGATTTGACGGTCGCCTTGGCGTCCGACACACCGGCTGGCGCGACGCTCCCAAAGGCAGCCTCGTCCGTCCAACTCGCCAAATACATGTTCACCGCCGGTGCCAGCACGGTCACCGTCAACGGCCTCACGATTCATCGTGTGGGCGTCGGCGCAGCCTCTGACTGGGCCAACGTGTACCTGTATGACCAGGACGGGCTTCGCCTGACCACGGGCCGCACGATCAACTCGTCGGCTCACACCGCCACGTTCAGCGGCCTCACGGTTGCTGTCCCGGCTGGTGGCTCCGCAGCCATCTACCTCTATGGTGATGTCTCGAGCGCGGCCGCTTCGGCCGGTCAGCACTCGTTCGAAATCCCGGATGCGGCATCCGTGGTCGTCAACGGCAGCGTCGCCATCGGGGGCATGTTCCCCGTACGCGGCAACGTCTTCACGATCGGGACCAGCTCGTCCGGTCGCCTCGATGTCTTGAAGGGTGCGACCCCGGCCAACCCGGTCGTCGGCGCCATCGGAGCGGAAATCTCCAACTTCAAGCTCACGGCCAACACGAACGACATCCGCGTCAACGCGATCACGCTGTATCAGGCGGGATCCGTGACCAACTCGGACATCTCGAACCTGAAGCTCTACCAGGGAACGACCTTGGTGGCGACAGCGTCGGGTGTCACGAACAGCGGTCGCATCGTGCTCAAGTTCGAGCCCACCTACCTCATCACCGCCGGGACGACGAAGGTCTTCTCGCTCAAGGCTGATGTGGCTGGCCGCTCGGCCCGCACGATCAAGACCTACGTCGAATACACCACGGACGTGAACGCCACGGACACGGTGTACAACGCCGGTGCTGCGGTCTGTATCGCGGCGACGGCTGTCGGCGGCTGTTCCTCCACGACCCAGGGTTCCTTCGACGGGTTGACCACCAACTACATCGAAGTGACGACCCAGGGCGGCACCCTCACGAACGCGTTCAACGGTCCTTCGACCGGGAACGTCGCGAAGGGCCAGCTCGCGGTCCCGCTCTACAAGTTCTCGCTCACGGCTGAGAACGGCGTCGAGATCCGCAACGTGCGCTTCTCCATCGCCAAGAGCGCGGGCACGCTGTGCTACGTGCGCGGCACGGGCACGGGAACGGCTTTGGACGGCACCATGTACTTCCGCAACATCAAGATCAAGAATCTTGACACAGGGACGACATGGATGGGTCCGACAGAAATGTCTTCGACCCTCGCTGACCAGTCGACCGACTCCGGCACGATCACCCTGTCGGACACGCAGAACATCTTGGCTGGTCAGACCTTGAACCTCGCCGTCGTCGCCGATCTCTCCAACTCGGAGGACGCGACCGGTGAGTTCTACGGCTCCAGCGACTGCGGCTACAAGGTGACGCTGCAGGCCTTCACGGCGAGCGACGTCCGTATCATCGAGACGGGCGAATTCCTCGACGTGACGAAGATCGTCCCGAACTCCACGGTCATCGGCAACCAGCAGAACATCAGGGCTTCCAACCTGACGGTCTCGCTCGCCGGTTCCCCGTCGTCCGGTACGCTCGTGAAGAAGCAGTCGAACGTTCCGGTCGCGGGCATCGTGCTCTCCGCCGGTGCGCAGTCCGACGTGCTCATCACCAACCTGACGCTCACCTGCCAGGCGAAACTCGCCTCGACCGGTGTCGCGTTCAACTCGGCGGCGGCGCTCGCGGACTGTAATGAACGTTACTCGTCCCTCTCGTTGTGGGACGGCGCGACCCAGGTCGGCACGGCAAAGGCGCCGGATACGACCACGGGTGCTGCGCAGATCACCAACCTCAACCTGAACATCCCGGCCGGTACGAGCAAGAGCCTCACGGTCGCCGCGAACCTTTCGTCCACGGCGTCCACGACAGCTCCGTACGACCAGCTCTCGGTCGGTATCGCCTCGACGAACGACATCACGGCGCAGGATGGCGACTCCAATACGGTCACCCCGACCCTCGCGGCGGCCCTCACGGCCAACGCGAACGGTGCATCGCCATCCGTCGTTCAGACCATCCTGAACAGCGGCACGGTCACCTACAACACGGACGCCAACCCGGCCTCGACCATCGTGGTCGCCGGTAAGGACGTCTGGGTGCCGTTTGCCTCGTACAAGGCCACGGCCCAGTACGAAGCGGTCGAAATCGATCGGTTGGCGATCCTCGCCAGCTCCACGGCCGGCTTGTCCAGCGATAACGCTGTGTACACGTCGATCGCCGTCGCCTCGGGCGGCGCGGTCAAGGCCTCCGGCATCCTCTCGTCCGGTGCGATCGGCACGAAGGATATCGACCTCTCGGCGAGCAAGCTCGTGATCCCGAAGGACGGCACCGTGAGCTTCCAGCTCTGGGCCAAGCTTTCGTCGGTCCAGGCCTCGTCGACGGTCACCGGTGCGACCACGGGCGTTCATCGCTCTGGTTCGTCTCCGGCGTTGGGTCTCAAGAGCGGTCTCATGACCGGCGAATGGGATGCCAGCTACTACCTCAGTGCGAACATCCATGCCCTGGGTCAGGCTTCAGGTGAAGTCCTGTATGCGTCCACCACGAACGCAACTCACGGCAATGCGATGGTCACGCGTAAGACCAAGCCCACGGTGACGAAGCAGTCGCTCTCGTCCACCATCCTCGCCAACGCCGACATGGACCTCATCAAGTTCCAGGTCGCGGCTGACAGCGCGGGTACGGTCGGGCTCAAGCAGGTCGTGTTCTCGCTCTCCAAGACCTCGGCTCTGACCTTGGCCAACTTCCGCGTCCGCAAGGGTGCGTCGGATATGGCCTTGGCTGACGTCGCGATCACGTACTCCTCCACCACGGAGAAGAATGTCGAGACGGGCACGATCGACGCGATCGAAGCTGGAGGCTACATCGTCGTGAGCTTCACGAACGAAGAGCAGATCTCCGGTTCCGGCAACGTCTACACGTTGCACGCGACGGTCGGTGGTGCCGCGTCCGGTCAGAACATGTCTCTCTCGTTCTACCGCGATGCGAATGCGCCGGTCGTGACCGGGTACTTGGACAACAGCTTCGCTGTGTCCCCGCTGGTCTCCAGCGCGAGTATCTTCACGATCGACGTGAGCGCCGCTCCGTCATCGACACCGGCCGGTACGTTCTACGCTGGAACGTTCCTCTGGTCGGACATGTCGGAAGTCCCGCACAGCTCGGCCCTCGGCACGAGCGGCGGTTCACGAGACTGGACCAACGACGTTTACGTCGAGGACGTCTCGCAGACCCAGTCCCTCAGCTTGTAATCCGACGCTGGTCTGATCCTCACGGATTAGCCGCACGGAACCTACGACTGAACGGATACCAAGACCCGGCTTCGGCTGGGTCTTTGGTATCCAGCTCCCTTGTCATTCCGACCGACCGAGTCCGACGAGGGAGCGGAGGGAACCCTTAATAAAGGGTTCCCTCGGCTCGTCGGACTCGCTCGGGATGACAAGGGGGAATAGGGGAGCTCATTCGGGCTCCCCTTCTGTCATTCCGACCGAAGGCCGTCCGACGGCTGAAGCAGATAAAACCCTTCCCCCTGTCATTCCGACCGAGGAGGCTCTGCGACGAGTGGAGGAAACCCTCCATACGTCCTGAAGGGTTCCCTCGACTCGTCGGACTCGCTCGGGATGACAGAGGGGAAACTCACGCGCGGTGACAGGGGGGAGACTCGCTCGGGATGACGGGGGGATGGCGGTAACGTGGCGCGGGAAAGCTCATTGGTGCTATCCTTTTTCCACTATGCACAAAGCATCAGCCGTGAAATGGCTCAAAGTCGTGGCGTATGTCGGGATCTACGGAGGTCTCCTCATGCCCGCGTTCTTCTGGCCCGTGGTCATTTTCCCGTTCGTCTACTCCAAGCTCTCGTTCTTCCAGTTTCTCATCGGGTTGACCTTCCCGGCCTATCTGGCGCTCGCGTGGGCCGAACCCAAGTACCGGCCCCGCTTCTCCATCCTCTATCTCGCCATCGGCGCGTACTTCCTCGCGCTCGCCGCGTCCGTCGTGTTCTCCGTGGACCCGCTCCGTGCGTGGTGGGGGAATCAGGAGCGCATGAACGGGCTCTTCACACTGCTCCATTTCTTCGCATGGCTCACGATGGCAGTCGGTATGATCCGGACATGGCCGCAGTGGCGCCGGCTGCTCAACTACGAGATCGGCATCTCGGTCTTCATGGCGGTCGTTGCCCTGCTCCAGAAGCCGTTCCCCAAACTCCTGTTGTTCCAGGCGGGGGATCGCGTCGGTGGCCTCCTCGACAATCCGATTTACATGGCCGCGTACCAGATCTTCAACATGTTCTTCATCGCGCTGCTGTGGCTGAAGGGGCCGAACAGCCGTATGGCCAAGCTCTGGTATGTGTTCGCGCTCCTCATCGATGTCGGGGCCTTCATCGTCGCCCAGTCGCGCGGCGCGCTCGTGGGGCTCGGCGCCGGCATCCTCGTCTTCCTCGTCGCTTACGCCATCATGACATCGAGCCGCAAGGCGCGCGTGACCTCCATTGGCATCATCGCGATTTGTCTTGTCTCGTACGGTATCCTGTTCGCGGCTCGCAACACGGAGTTCGTGAGGAATTCGCCCCTCGAGCGGTTCACGAACCTCTCCGTGTCGACGCGGACGCGCTTCATCGCCTGGGATATTGCCTGGCAGGGGTTCGTCGAGCGTCCGATTACGGGGTGGGGACTCGATACGTTCCACATCCTGTTCAACGACAAGTACAACCCGGAGTCCCTGCACTACGGCTATTACGAGACGTGGTTCGATCGGTCGCACAACACCATCATGGACGTCCTGTCCATGACCGGCCTCTTCGGGTTCGTGACGTACGTCGCGCTCTTCATCGCGTTGTTCACCTCCGTCATCCGTGCGTATCGGAAAAAATGGATCGACGCCCCGGTCGCGAGCGTGCTCATCGGCTTGCCCGTCGGGTATTTCGTGCAGAACGTGTTCGTGTTCGACCATCCGGCCATGTTCTCGATGAGCTACCTGCTCTTCGCGTTCGTCATCGCCATCGGGTCGCCGCAGTTCGCGTCCGAGGCGATCGCGGACGACAGCGCGAAGACCGTATCCGGTCGGAACATCCCATGGGTGGCATTCGGCGTCCTGCAGGTCGTGATGATCCTCCTTGTCTGGAAGACGACCGTCCTACCGTTCCGTGCGTCCATGATGACCATCCAATCCAACAACGCTTTCGCGGCGGGTCAGCTCGATCAGGCATATCGGTACGCGGTGCAGGCCGCGGACATCTCGACCCCCTACGACGACGAGCAGACGTTCCTCCAGACGCGCAATGTCATCACCGTCATGGGGTCCGGCCAGCTGCAGAAGCTGCCGGTCTGGCGCGAGTGGCACGACCTGATCGTCCGCGTCACGGAAAAGCATATCGCTTCCCATCCCCGAAACGCGCATCCGCATTTCATCTTCGCACGGTTCACGGAGTCGATGGCGTCGCTCGTCCCGGAGGATGCGGCCATCGCCGAGCGCGAATACCTCGAAGCGATCGCCTTGAGCCCGAAGCGGCAGCAACTCCTCTTCGGCCTGTCGCGATTCTATGTCGGCCAAGGACGATTGGATGAGGCGAAGACCCTGCTCGAACAGGTCGTCTCCGATGACGACGCATTGGGCGAAGGTCACTGGCTCCTCGGCCTACACCTCTTCTTCGACCGGAAGGACTTCGAGAACGGCGCGAAGGAACTCGTGAAGGCGGTCAGCGTCGACTATCCGTACGTTCCCAAGGACGCGCGGGAGGCTATGGCGCTCACGTACGCGTACGACGCGCTCGGCGACGTCGAGGGATTGAAATCCATCATCGACCTGTTGCCGACCCTGCCGCCCGGCGATTCCGGAACCTATGTCGAGATCGCCAAGGCCATGGAACGCCAAGGGCTCATCGAGCAGCGCAACATGATCCTGAATGCCCTCGCACGGCTGGACGCGACCATCACCACGCGATTGGCACCGCTCATTTCCGGGGATGTCTCGACTATTCAAGAAGCACTCCTTCAGACTGAAGGCATCGCAGAACCTTCGCCATCGCAAGCAACGCCGACGCAGGCCGTCGCCACGACGAGCGGTCCCGGTCCACGGGCTCAATGACCGAAAAAACCTCCCCATCAGGGGAGGTTTTTTGAGGTCACGTCAACAGGTCCAAGGTCGCTTTTTCGGACGTCTCCCAGCGGAAACGTCGTTCGACGGCGTTCCGCGCGGCATCGCCGAGACGTGTCCGGAGGGCCGTATCTCCAAGCAGCGTCGATAGGGCGTTCGTGAGGGCGTCCGCATCGCCTGACGGCACGACGATACCCGCCTCGTCGTCGAGCATCCATCCGCATGCGCCGACGTCCGTGGCGACACAGGGCACTCCGGCGGCCATGGCCTCAAGGAGCGACCAGGGCATACCCTCCTTCGAGGAGGGGAGGACGAACATGTCGAACGCGCGGTAGAGCGTCTGGACGTCCTCGCGTCGTCCTGCAAGGATGACCGAATCCGCGAGGCCGAGTTCTTGATGCTTCGTCTCGATGGCGTCCCGCTCGGGTCCGTCGCCGACGATGACGAACAGCGGTTGGCGCATGGTCGAGACGGCCTCGAGATACCACGGGAGGTTCTTCGGGGGATAGAAATTCGCGACCGTGCCGACGATTGTCGCATCGAGAGGGAGGCCGAGACGTTTCCGGGCCTCGTCGCGCGATAGGAGGTCGCGGTCGAAGGCGGCGAGGTCGATGCCGTTCGGGATGGTGACGAGTCGATGCCGAGGACGGATACGCTTCCGCTCCGCGACGGCCTCGTCGCCCGGGTGGACCGTCACGATGACGTCTTTCTTCGGGGCCGTCCATCGTTCGGCAAGGAGATAGAGGAACCGTTTGAACACGCCGATCCGTTCGAGGAACGCCCAGCCTCCGATGCGGTAGACGACACGCGGGACATGCTCCAGGTCCGCGGCGATGGAACCGATGACGCCCATCTTGGAGCTGTTCAGATGGACGACGTCTGGCCTGTATCCGCGGAGGAGCGTCCGGATCTCATGGATGGCCGCGAGGTCATGCACGAGCGAGAGGTCCCGACGCACCGTCTCGAGCTTGGCATAGGCGATGCCGCGTTCGGTGCAGCGGGCGCCCAGCTCGCCATCCCCTCCGGCTGCGACCATCACGGATAGGTCCAGCCGCTGGCACGCCTTCGCCATCGCGAACACGAAATGCTGCACGCCGCCCCAGTCCGAGGTGGTGAGCAGGAAGAGGATACGTCGACGCTTGGCGGGTTCCATGAATACGGCTAAGATAGCGAATGTCAGGGACTCTGTCACTATGTGCGGAATCGCAGGCATCGCCACGACCAACGGAGCCCCTCCCGACGAGGGGATTCTTCGGCGCATGTCCGAGGCGGTCGCACATCGAGGACCGGACGGGGAAGGTATCTGGACGGCTCCGGGCATCGGTCTCGCGCATCGACGTCTCTCCATCATCGACCTCGACCGCCGTGCGTCCCAGCCGATGGTGGCAGGCGGCTTCGTCATCGTCTTCAACGGCGAGATCTACAACTACCGCGAGCTGCGGAAGGAGCTGGGCGATATCGCCTGGAAGACGGAAAGCGACACGGAAGCGGTCCTCGAAGGCTATCGGGCATGGGGCGATGAGGTCGTGTCGCGGCTGCGCGGCATGTTCGCGTTCGCGATCTGGGACGAATCGAACGGCCGTCTCCTTCTCGCCCGGGATCGTATCGGGAAGAAACCGCTCTTCGTCACGAAGACGCCTGCCGGCGGTCTGGCGTTCGCGTCCGAGATCAAGGCACTCGCGCCCGTCGTCGCGCTGAAGCCGGATTGGGACGCGGTGCGCCTGTTTCTCGGTCTGCAGTACGTCCCGTCGCCCAAGACCGGGTTCGTCGGCGTCGAGCAGCTGGAACCCGGATACATCGGCATCTGGCACGACGGCGCATGGGAGACACGTCGCTATCATGACCCGTCCGTGCAACCGACGACCGTCGAACATCCGCTTTCCGACATCGATATCGGTATCCGTGCACGTCTTGAGGATGCGGTGAAGGTCCGTATGCTTGCGGCGGACGTCCCGGTCGGCGCGTTCCTGTCCGGCGGCGTGGATTCCGCGGCGGTCGTCGCGTACGCTTCGAAATATACGGAGACGCCGCTCCAGACGTTCACGATGGGGTTTCCGTCGCTCCGGCACGATGAGCGCGTGGAAGCGGAGGAGCTTGCGAGACATTTCAGGACGGACCATCATGCCTTTGAGGCGAAACCCGAGGACCTGCTCGCGCTCGTCGATATGTTGGTCACGCACTACGATGCGCCGTATGCGGATTCGTCCGCCCTGCCGCTCTGGCTCCTCGCACACGAGACGTCGAAGCACGTGAAGGTCGTACTGACAGGCGACGGAGGAGATGAGACGTTCGGCGGATATCGTCGATACGTCGCGTACGACCGAGCGTCACGACTCGCACGCATCCCGATTTCGGACATGTTCGTGAGGGGTATTGGTGCCCTGACGCGCGACGGCCGGTACGGAAGGATGGCGGACGTCATCGCGGCGTTCAGGTCGAATCCGATACGGGCCTATGGTGAGATGTTCTGCGGCTCGTATTTCAATACGCGATCGCTCGGTGACGTATGCACGCCCGATTTTCTTGCACAGACGAAAGACGCGGACGCCGTGTCGTTCGTCGCATCCGTCATCGCTAAGCGGTCGCACGGGGATTCCCCGTTGTCGTCCGCGATGGCGTTCGACCTGACGTCATACCTGCCGGACGATTTGAACGTGAAGATGGACCGCGCGACCATGGCCTTCGGGTTGGAGGCGCGCGCTCCGTTCCTGGACCAGGAACTTGTCGCGTATACATCGGGTCTCCCATTGAATCAAAAGGTGATTCATGGTACGACGAAAGTCGCGCTGAAGCGCGCTTTACGGGGAATTGTCCCGGAAGACGTGCTGGATAGGCCGAAAAAAGGGTTTCAGGTACCGCTCGCTGAGTGGTTCCGCGGACCCCTCGATGGCCTCATCCGTGAACGGTGCCTCGGTACGCTGTCGTCGCTCAGCGGTATGATGAACATGAAAGAGATCCAACGCCTCGTCGATGCGAATCGCGCGGGTGCCGATCACGGCAACCGCCTTTGGATGCTGCTGACGCTCGCGACCTGGCTCGAACGATATGGGTAAGTCCGTCCTCGTCACCGGCGGCGCCGGGTTCATCGGGTCGCATCTCTGCGACCGTCTTCGTCGTGACGGGCACGAGGTCATCTGCTTCGACAACCTCTTCACGGGGTCGCGGGAGAACATCAAGCATCTCCTCGGCGATTCGCGTTTCACGTTCGTGGAACGCGATGTCCAGGACCCCTTCTTCGCGCGGGTCGATCGGATCTTCAACCTCGCCTGTCCGGCATCACCTCCGCATTATCAGCACGACCCGGTCGCGACCGTCCGGACCAACGTGCTCGGCATGATGAACATGCTCGAGCTCGCGAAGGCGACGGGCGCGCGCCTCCTGCAGGCGTCGACGTCGGAGGTGTACGGCGATCCGCTCGAGCATCCGCAGCGCGAGACGTATTGGGGTAACGTCGATCCGCTCTCGCGTCGTGCCTGCTACGACGAGGGGAAGCGGTGCGCAGAGACCCTCTGTTCCGACTACCGTCGGGAGCTCGGCGTCGATACGAAGATCGTCCGCATCTTCAACACGTACGGTCCGAGGATGGCGAAGGACGACGGCCGCGTCGTGTCGAACTTCGTCCTGCAGGCGCTGCGCGGCGACGACCTCACCGTCTACGGCGACGGTTCGTACACGCGGAGCTTCCAATACGTCGACGACCTCGTCGAGGGACTCGTCCGGATGATGGAGACGGACGACTTCACCGGTCCCGTGAATCTCGGAAACCCCGGCGAATTCACCATCCTCGAGCTTGCGGAGCTGACGCGCGAGATGACGGGCTCGACGTCCAGGATCGTGCATCTTCCCGCGGTCGAGAGCGACCCGAAGCAACGTAGGCCCGACATCTCGTTTGCCAAGGAGAGGCTCGGATGGGAACCGACAGTGTCGCTCCGCGAAGGACTTGAGAAGACGATCGAATATTTCCGGACCGTCGTATGAAGCATGCGATCGTCTTCTCGACAGCCTATTTCCCGCTCGTCGGGGGTGCGGAGGTCGCCATGAAGGAAGTCACGGACCGTCTCCCTGACTGGCGGTTCGATTTGGTGTGCGCGCGCATCAGGCGCGGGCTCCCGTCGACCGAGAGGATCGGCAACGTCACGGTCCATCGCGTCGGGTTCGGACGCCCCATCGACAAGATTTTGCTTCCGGCCTTCGGCGCGTGGAAGGCCCTCCGTATTCCGGGTTCGCGCGAAGCGGTCGCGTGGTCCCTCATGGCAAGTCACGGCGGGTTCGCGGCCTTGGCGTACACCTGGCTCCGGCCGAAGACGACGTTCCTGCTCACGTTGCAGGAAGGCGACCCTCTCGAGCATTACGCGAAGCGCGCCGGGCGGCTTTCCTGGCTGCATCGTCGGATTTTCCGTCGGGCAGACGCGGTCCACGCCATCAGCCGGTTCCTCGCGGGGTGGGCCGTGGAGATGGGGTTCAAGGGCACGCCTGTCGTCTTCCCGAACGGCGTGGACGTGGCGCGGTTCATGGCACGTATCCCGGATGAGGAGCGACGGCGTATCCGCGCGTCGTTCGGATTCGGTTCCGACGACGTCGTGCTCGTGACCGTGTCGCGCCTGTCGCTCAAGAACGGCGGCGACGACCTGATTCGGTCGCTGTCGCATCTGCCGACGCGATATAGGGTGTTGCTCGTCGGCGAAGGGGAGGATACGGAAAAGCTGACGAAGCTCGTGGCGGAGAAGGGGCTATCGGACCGCGTCGTGTTCGCGGGGCATCGCGGTCATGACGAGGTGCCCGGCATCCTGCAGGCGTCCGATATCTTCTGTCGGCCCTCCCTGTCCGAAGGCCTCGGCAATGCGTTCCTCGAGGCCATGGCCGCCGGTATCCCGCTCATCGGGACGCCTGTCGGCGGTATCCCGGATTTTTTGACCGACAGTGAGACGGGCGTTTTCTGCAAGGTCCGCGATCCGGAGTCCATCGCCACGGCTGCGCGCCGCATCCAGGAGGAACCGGGATTGAAGGAGAAGCTCGTCGCGAACGGCGAGGCGCTGGTTCGGAAAGACTATGGATGGGACGACATCGCGCGTCGCCTCGGCGGGATGCTGACGGGTTTGGCCATATGATCTACGAACGGGGAAACGCGGCGAAGCAATGGATCCTGAACGAGCTGGGTCGGCATTTCGGGTCGAGAACCTGTCGCGTCCTCGATCTCGGATGCGGGGACGGCGCGAAGTGGAGAGGTTTCCTGCCGACGCATCCGGTCATGACGGTCGTCGGCATCGACACGGACGCTGTGGCCATCGCACGCGGACGAGAGGCGTCCGCCGGCCTGAAGAACCTGGATTTTCGCGTCGCCGATGCGCAGAAGCCCGTCGAAGGCACGTTCGACGTCGTCGTGGCGATGAGCGCCGTCGAGCATGTCGTGGACAGGCCCGCGTTCCTGAAGACGGTCTGGGACGCGCTTTCGCCAGGCGGCGTCGCGTTCCTGAACTACGACGTGGGGCACTTCCGATCGCGCGACATCAAGGAGCGGGTCATGGTGCCCGTCAGTCGACTGCTCGCCGTCGTCGGCATCCAGGGTTCGTACATGAAGAAGGTCGATGACGCGACGTTCCGGGAGCAGGCGGAGCGGCAGGGATTTTCCGTCGTCGCGATGCGCAAGCATAACCTGCATCCGCTGAAAGGATTCATGCGGGGAGCCGGCGACGAGGCGTTGGTGGAATGGTTCGCGTATGAGGAATCGCTGAACGCCCGGTTCTCGCCGGAACAGCTCGACCGCGTGATGTGGTCCACGACGTTCATCGTCCGAAAACCGTCATGAGAATCCTGCTCGCGACCGGCATCTATCCGCCGGAATCCGGCGGCCCGGCGACCTACACGTCAGGCCTCGCTTCGGCATTGGCGTCGAGAGGGCATGCGGTCACGGTCTTGGCGTACGGCAATGCCGTCGGAGATGCGGATGCGGTCGTGAAGGTCGTCCGGGTCCCGCGTGCGGGTGGACCTGTCGTCCGCTATCTCCGATATGCCTGGCGAGCGTTCCGGCTCGCGCGGAAGGCCGACGTCGTCTATGCGCAAGGCCCCGTGTCCGAGGGGTTGCCCGCGACCGTTGGCGCCCGTTTCGCGGGCCGTAATGTATTCATGAAAATCGTGGGGGATTATGGATGGGAGATGGCGATGCAGAAAGACGTGCGGACGCCGCTTCTGGATACGTTCCTGACGCGGCGTCATAGTGGCATCGTCCGTTTGTATGAATGGGCGGAACGATGGACGAGCCGACATGCGTTCCGTGTCATCGTCCCGAGTCGATATCTTAAGAGTGTGGTGGAACGGTGGGGCGTGCCGAGCGACCGCATCGAGGTCGTGAAGAACGCGGTGGAGCCGCTTCCTCCGACCGCGGGTCGTGAAGCGGAGCGGCAGGCGCTTCAGGTCGACGACAAGACCGTCATCCTGACCGCGGTCCGCGCAGTGCCATGGAAAGGCGTCGCGGATCTCGTTGCGTGGTGGAAGGAGCTTCCGTCGTCGCATCTCCTCGTCGTGGCGGGGGACGGGCCTGAACTGGAACGATGGAAGGTACGCGCCGTCTCGGACGGGGTCGTGGACCGTGTCCGATTCCTCGGTCGCGTGGACCGTCGGACGTTGGCGCGATGGTATAAGGCCGCGGACGCGTTCGTGTTGAATTCGGGGTACGAAGGGTATCCGCATGTCGTGGCGGAAGCCGCTTCTGTCGGACTCCCATGCCTCGTCAGCGATCAAGGTGGGAACCCGGAGACCGTGGAGGATTTCGGCGAGCTCGTGACCGTGCTGCCGTATGGCGATAGGACGAAGTGGGTCGAGGCGCTGAAGAACCTGTCATTGCGAGGAGGGAGTCAGACGAACGACGCGGCAATCTCCGACGGGCTTCGGGGAGATTGCTTCGCAGAGCCTCGCAATGACAAGCGAGTGTGGTCGCACGACGACATGGTCGGCGTCACGGAGCGCGCCCTGACGGGGGAGGATGGCCGGATGCGTATCGTGATGGTCGGCTACGAGCGGAACCTGCTCGACGTTTCGTCTTCGGAATCCACCCGCGTCGGATCGCTCGCCTCCGACGGCGCCTCTCTACGTTCGATCGTCATCGCGCGGAATGATGAGGACGTCACTGTCGGGGATGAGACGTTCCGGACGATGGCGTTCCGCGGCATGGCGCTTCGTCGCATCTGGAAGTCGATTCGTTTCGGCATCAAGGAGGCGCGGACGCCTCGAAGCGCGACGGTCGTCAGCGTGCAGGACCCGTTCGCGGCCGGTCTTGTCGCATATATCATCTCACGATGGACGAACGTCCCGCTCGAAATCCAGGAACATGGGGATTTCTTTTCCGGAGCCTGGGCGAAAGAATCGTGGAAGAACCGTCTTTGGTCATGGATCGGTCGGTTCCTGCTGCATCGGGCCGAGCGGGTCCGTGCCGTGAGCGAGCGCGTGAAGGAGCATCTCGTGCGTATCGGCGTCGCGTCGGACCGGATCGATATCATCCCCGTCTCGCAGACCCTCACCTTCGCTCCGGTCATCCGGACTCCAGCGTCCGGGACCTTCCGCCTCGTCGCGCCGTGCAGGTTCGTGAAACAAAAAGGCCTGGATGTCCTTCTCGATGTGGCACGTCTCCTGAAGACGCGCGGCATCCGGTTCGCCTTGACGCTCATCGGCGACGGTCCGGAGCGGGCGAGGCTGGAGGAGAAGGTCCGTCTCTTGCATCTGGACGACGTCGTCCGCATTGAACCATGGCGTGATACATCGACGTTATGGGACGACGCGGACCTTTTTGTCCTGTCGTCGAGATACGAGGGGTGGGGGAGGACCGTTGTCGAGGCCATGGCTGCCGGCGTTCCGGTCGTCGCGACGGACGTCGGGTGCGTCGGATCGTTCCTGCGGCCGGATGTCGATGGCCTCGTGGTCCGTCCAAATGACGCGAGAGCGCTCGCCGATGTCATCGTGTCGCAGATGGAAGAGCCGGAACGTCGACGTCGCATGGCCGCGAGCGCACGGGAACGAGCCGCGAGCTTCCCGTCACGCGACGAACTCCATCGTCGCCAACGCGACGGCTGGCGGTCGGTCGGAGGCGTATCACGGGGAGGCGCATCACCATGCGCCCCTACGACATCGACCTCTCCGCGGTTCGATCTCTGGATCCTTGCGTTCCTCGTCTTCGTCGTGCTGTCGCGTGCCGCATCCGTCGTCCTGTTCCACGATTCGCTCGTGAACCGCGAGTGGGGTTTCTATACGCTCATCGACCACTGGTTCCAAGGGTACGGCTACAGCTACGCGCGTGAGCTGGGATGCGCGTCCGCCTACCGGTCACCGGGGTATCTCTTGTTCCTCACGGGGCTGTACACGATCTTCTCTCCCACGAACACGTGGGCGCAGGCCATCGTGCAGAACCTGTTCGTCGTCGGGGTGCTCTGGCTCGTCTACGCCGTGGGTAAGCGTCTCGTCGGCAAGCGCGCCGCGCTCGTCGGCGGATTCCTGATGGCCGCGTATCCGTATACCTTCTACCATTATACCCAGTATTACCACACGTTTCTCTCGAGTTTTTTTCTCCTTCTGCTCGTCTGGTTCCTCCTACGTCTCGCGGAATCGAAGCGCTGGATGCATGCCGTCGGCGCAGGCATCTCCATTGGATGCATGGCGTACGTGCAGGGGACCATTCTTCCGGCGACGCCACTCCTCGTCGCGTGGCTCCTCTGGCGCTGGTGGCCGGATTGGAAGCGCACGCTGAAGGCGGCCCTCATCATGGCGGTGCTGTCGGCGGGACTCATCGCGCCGTGGACCATCCGCAACTGGACCGTGTTCCATACGTTCGTCCCGCTCACGACCGATCTCGGGCAGGCTCTCTATAAGGCAAACAACGAAATCATTTACGATTTGACGGTACGTGGCTATCCACAGGAAGTCGTAGATGTCTATGTTGTCTCATCAACGGATCCCTGGAAGAAGCAATATCGTTTACGACCGGAGATTGAAGGCGAGATGCGTCGTGATGGGACGTATCGTGACTCCGTCTATTGGACAGAGTGGCATCCGGTTGAACCGAACGGTGACAGGGCGACGTGCGCGGATCTTGGGCCGGTCGATGAGGTCGAATTCAACCGCTACTGGACCGGTCGCGCCACAGAATGGATGAAGGCGAACTTCTGGACCGAGGGTTGGAAATTGCATCTGCTCAAGATGAAGACGTTCTGGCAACCGTCGCTCTTCCCCTCGGTCAAGACCGGCGCGCCGTGGTCATTCGCCGATAGCCCCATCAAAGTCTGGCTCGCACGGAACGTCATGGCTGCCGCTTCCGCTATCGTCATCTTCGGAGGATGGTTCGGGATAGTGTTCATTGCCCGCAGGCGCGACAAGAAGGTCTGGCTGCCTCTCATCTTCCTCATCGTCTATACTGTCATGCATACGTTCTTCGCCGGATACACCAAGTACCGCATCCCGCTCGACAACCTCTTGGCCGTCTACGCTGGGTGGACGATTGTCGTCATCTGGAGGAGGATTCGCGGCGACACTAATCATTAGATGAGGATATGAGAAACGATATTGATTGTGCAATCGATACGGCGTTGGATGAGGCATATGGTTTCTTTCCAGAAGCTGATGCTTCAGCATATCGGCATGCAAGGCACCTGTATCGAATGGCGTTAAGCGAGTTGTCACGACATTTCGGCTCTCTTCACGGGAAAGCCATCTTGGATGTCGGTGCTGGAAGGGGAATACTCGCGTTAGCCATACATCAACTCGGTGGTCAGGTTGTGGCGCTGGAAAGGTATGTTTTTGAACATGACGTATCGGCGATGTTTCAAGAAGGAGATGAAAAATTGCTTATGGAATTGTGGCAAACGAAGGGGGTAGTTCCCCTGATCGCCGATATTTCCGTTCTGAACGACACCCTCGAACCCAATGCTTTTGACGCGGTTGTTTCGCTTGAGGTCATCGAACATATGAAGCAGCCAAGGATACTAGTCGATGGAGCTCTTCGCGTTTTGAAGCCTGGTGGATTATTCGTCGTAACGACCCCTAACTACGGAAGATTACATGCGAGGCTACGATTGATGTTTGGAAAGAATCCGAAGATTGATTTGGATACATTTTACAGCCTTGGGGAAACAGGATTCGTGGGCCATTGGCGTGAATACCATCCATTCGAACTTGAAAGGATGCTTGAGCTTTCCGGTTTTAAGGTGAATGTCATCAGAACATTTGCCGATCCCTTCTTTGATATTCGAAAAAACGTGTCTGTCTACAGCATTAAACAGACAGTGTTGAATATGTTTTCATATTGTATTCCTAAGGCAAGATTCCATCTTATTGCTGTTGGAGCAAAGCCGAATTACGGAAGATCATGACCATCGCCTACGTCGCGAACAGCCGCTTTCCGTCCGAGAAGGC
>JAHJRN010000011.1 GCA_018830865.1 Patescibacteria group bacterium
AGACGAAAGTATCTGTACCTATTCGTCGGAGAGATTGTTTGGAAGTTCAACCATCGTCGCCAATCTCTCAAAGACCAAGAACGAACCCTCATCGGGCTCGTTCTTCCTAAGAGTTTGGTGGCATGAAACAGGGATTACCCATGCATAGGTCACGTTCTAAGGGAGTCTGACGAATCGAAGAATCTTCAAGCGAGCCCCAGCGACATGCCGGACGGGTAGGCTACGGCTCGTTTGAAGGTCCCTCGGATGACCTCGGGATGCGAGTCGTTACGTTGATTTCGGTCTGCGAAGCCTGTCTAGCACAAATACCCACGGAAACACGACGACGGCGTCGAGAATCCTGCGCCAACGTCTCGGTTCGCGGATGAGGCGCCAGAGCCACTCGAGACCGATGCGTCGGATGACGGTCGGTGCCATCGCGGCGGTGCCGGTCCAATAGTCGAACGTTCCGCCGATGCCGACCGCGACCTTCACGCCTGGGAGCGCATCGAGGTTCCGGCGGATCCATTCCTCCTGTTTTGGGTGTCCGAACGCGACGAGGAGTACATCCGGCGTCTGGAGGGTCAAGCGATGCACGGTCTCGTCGTTCACCGCGTCTCCGACGCCCGAATCGTCGACAGCCCCACCCTGTTCGGCCACGATCGTGAGCGTCGGATAGCGTTTACGGAGTTTCCACGCGGCCGTATCCGCCACGCCCCCCCCTCCCCCGACGAGCGCGACGTTCCATCCCCGTTCAGCCGCGAGAGCGACGAGCCGCTCCGCGAGGGCGACGCCCGTCATCCGTTTCGGCGACGCTCCAGCGAGTCGACCGGCCAGCTGCAGGCCGACGCCGTCGACAAGCCGAAGGTCGGCCTGCCTGACGGTCTGCCAATATCCCGCCTCACGTTTCGCGGCGAGCAGGATCTCCGGGTTCGCGGTCACGATCCAGGTCGGGACCACTCGCCTCACGTGTTCGTCGAGATGTTCGAGCGTCCGAAGCCAATCATACCCGTGGATGACGAGACCGAAACACTCGAACGAACGTCGGGTACTCATACCAAGGGTGATTATCGTCGGGATTCCCGCGGTGTCAGAGGAAAGACCCGGATATCGGTGTAGATTGATCCATCTTTCGTCAGCTCGCTCCTCACGAGTGAAATTTCATGAGGGGTCCAGTCGATAGGTTCGAAGGTGCGCTTCCAGGCTGGGAGGGGGTGGCCTTTGCGCGCCCGACCGATGGCGATGTGCGGAATCCAAGGCTTCCGGTCGATGCCAGGCAAGGCGACGGAGATGAGGTCGCGGAGGCGGTCCGTGAATGCCATCCAGGTATCGGCAGGTTCCGGGATGACCCGCGCGATGAGATATGCCGGCTTCTTATGCGGAAATGTGTCGAAATCCCTGATACAAAAAGACCCTCTGGGAGGGCGTTCTGCCGCTTTTTCGAGCAGGTGTTCAAGGATAGGGATGTGGGCGTCATTCACCTTACCGAGGAAGGCGAGCGTGCAATGCCAATTTTGCGGGGCTGTAGCCCTAAAATCGGTCGGTCGGTCCTCACATGCGTCCCACGCAGCCTGTATCTTCACGCGGATCGCGTCTGGGACCGAAATCCCAACGAAAACACGCATACTTCATTATACAGGATTTTCGTCAGGTGGCAAAACAGCCGCGTCCAAGGTCGGGACATGCTTCATGGTCCGCATCTTTCGCGCGACTTTTGATCTGGCAAGTTCCCGTTCGAGTGACGCAGCCGCCGCGGCAAAGGCCGAGTCGTCCGTCCGAGCCGTTTCCTTCATCACGGCCTCGGCACGCGCCGTCGCTTGCTCGATGGCCCCCAGGTCGAGGTCGACACCGCGTTCGGCCGTATCTGCCAGTACGCGTACGCGATTGTCCGCGCCGACTTGGATGAATCCTCCCGAAACGGCCACATCCTCCTCCGCGGTCCCCCGCGTCAGGTGTGCGACGCCCGCGACCAGCTCCGCCACAAGAGCGGCGTGGTGCGGCAAAATCGTAATTTCACCCTCCTTCGTCGGAAGCGTGATCTTGTCGACCTCCGTCCGGAAGACGACGCGTTCAGGTGTCACCAGTTCGAATTTGATCATGTCCGTGCTAGGCGACGACTTCTTCTATTCCCCCCTTCATGTAGAACGCCTGTTCGGGCTTGTCGTCGTGTTTGCCTTCGAGAATCTCCTCGAAGCCACGGATGGTGTCCTCGAGCGGGACGTACTTGCCTGCGTGGCCCGTGAAGACTTCGGCGACGTGGAACGGTTGAGAGAGGAATTTCTGGATTTTGCGGGCGCGCGCCACGGTCAGCTTGTCGTCCGCGGAGAGTTCCTCCATGCCGAGGATGGCGATGATGTCCTGAAGGTCCTTGTACCGCTGGAGTACGCGTTGGACGCCGCGCGCTACGTCGTAGTGCCGCTGGCCCACGATGTCGGGGTCGAGGATGGTCGAGGACGAGTCGAGCGGATCCACGGCCGGGTAGATGCCGAGTTCCGCGAGCGAACGCGCGAGCACGACCGTCGAGTCGAGGTGGGAGAAGGTCGTGGCTGGTGCTGGGTCCGTCAGGTCGTCCGCCGGGACGTACACGGCCTGCACCGAGGTGATGGACCCTTTCGACGTCGAGGTGATGCGTTCCTGCATGGCGCCCATCTCGGTCGCGAGCGTCGGCTGATAGCCCACGGCGGACGGGATGCGCCCGAGGAGCGCGGACAATTCCGAGCCTGCTTGCGTGAAGCGGAAGATGTTGTCGATGAAGAACAGCACGTCTTGGTGCTCCTCGTCGCGGAAATATTCGGCCATGGTGAGGCCGGTCAAGCCGACGCGCGCGCGGGCTCCTGGCGGTTCGTTCATCTGGCCGAACACGAGTGCGGTCTTCTCGAGCACGCCGGAGCCCTCCATTTCGCGGTAGAGGTCGTTGCCCTCGCGCGAACGCTCGCCGACGCCGGTGAACACCGAGAAACCGCCGTGTTCGCTCGCGACGTTGCGGATGAGCTCCATGATGACGACGGTCTTGCCCACACCGGCACCGCCGAAGAGGCCGATCTTGCCGCCCTTCAGGAACGGGCAGATGAGGTCCACGACCTTGATGCCGGTCTCGAGCACCTCCGCTTTCGTCGATTGGTCCTTAAACGGAGGCGGCAGGCGGTGGATGGGGAGCGAGACCTTGGCCTTCGCGTCGCCCTTCCCGTCGATTTCCAGGCCGGTCACGCCGAACATACGGCCGAGGGTCTCGCGTCCCACCGGGACCGTGATGGGCGCGCCCGTATCGTCGACCTTCATGCCGCGCTTCAGGCCATCGGTGGACGACATGGCTACGGTGCGCACATCCCCGCCGCCGAGGTGTTGTGCGACCTCAAGCACGAGTGTCGTACCTTCGTGTTCGACGTGCAGGGCGTTCAGGATGTCGGGCGGGTCGCCTTCGAAGGTCGCATCCACGACCGGACCGATGACTTGCGTGATGATGCCGTGTTTCATATGCGTAGGGATAGATTATTCGAGGGCCGCCTTGCCGGCGCTGATCTCCGAGATCTCGCGCGTGATGCCGGCTTGGCGCGCCTGGTTGTAGGTGAAGGTGAGGTCGTCGAGGATGCCGGTCGCGTTGTCCGTGGCGTTGCGCATGGTCATCATGCGGCTGGAATGCTCCGAGGCGGCGGATTCGAGCAGGGCCTGGTAGATACGCGTCTCGAGGAGCCGGGGCAGAAGCCTGTCGAGCACGGCGCGCGGATTCGGTTCGAAGATGGCGCCCGCCTCCCCATCCACCCCTCCGTCCGCGTCGACGGCAGACGTCAGCTCGTCCTCGGGGATGATGGGCAGGAGCTGGGCCACGGTCGGGACTTGTGCGATGGCGCTACGGAAGTCGGTGTACATGACGAAGACACGGTCCACCTCGCCGTCCATGAACGCGCGATAGGCCAGTTCCCCTACCGGCCGTGACCGGTCGAAGGTCGGTGCGTTGGAGATGGCTTCGAACGCCGCGAGGATGGGATATCCCGCGCGTTTGATGGCGGCCTCGGCGCGCTTGCCGACGGTCACGACGCGGAGGTCGGTTTCGGTGCGCGTCGCGAGGAACTCGAGCGTTTTTTTCACGATTTGGCTGTTGAACCCGCCGCAGAGCCCGCGATCGGCCGCCGTCACGATGATGAGGCTCGCCACCGGATTCGGACGGCCCGCCAGAAGCGGATGCGTCGCAGGATCCACGAGGCGGCGGACGTCGTCCACGATACGCTTCGCCGTCGACGAATACGCCCGCGACGAGGTCGTCAGCGCGACGGAGCGTCGCATTTTCGCGGCAGCGACAAGCTCCATCGCCTTCGTGATCTTACGCGTGTTGGCGATGGACCGGATGCGCCGGCGGATGAGTCGTGAGGAGACAGGCATGGAGAGACGGTGGACTAGGCGTTCTTGGCCGCATGTTCCGTCGCGAAGACCTCGTTCCAGGCCTTTAGCGCGGTTTCGAGCTTTTTCGTGATGCCTTCGTCGATGACCTTTTTCTCGCGGATGATGTCGAGCGTCTCGGTATATTCGGTATCGAGGTAGGCGTGGAGGCCGTCCTCCCAGTCACGGACCTTCTCGATCGGCACTGCGTCGAGATGACCCTTCGTCACCGCGAACAGGACGGCGACCTGATGCTCGAACGACATGGGCGCGTACTGCCCCTGCTTCAGCACCTCGACGGTCCGCCGTCCGCGCTCGATCTGCTTGCGCGTGCCCTCGTCGAGGTCGGTCGCGAACTGCGCGAACGCCTCAAGCTCGCGGAACTGCGCGAGATCGAGCCGGATGGGGCCCGCGATCTTCTTCATGGCCTTGGCCTGCGCCGCGCCACCGACGCGCGAGACCGAGAGTCCCACGTTCAGGGCCGGGCGGATGCCCTTGTAGAAGAGGTCGGATTCGAGATAGATCTGGCCGTCCGTGATGGAGATGACGTTGGTCGGGATGTAGGCGGACACGTCGCCGGCCTGCGTCTCGATGATGGGGAGTGCCGTGATGGAGCCGCCGCCGTGCTCCTTGGTCACGCGGCAGGCGCGTTCGAGCAGACGGGAGTGGAGGTAGAAGACGTCGCCCGGATACGCCTCGCGTCCCGGCGGACGACGGAGCAGCAGCGAGACCTCGCGGTACGCCCAGGCGTGCTTGGAGAGATCGTCGTATACGACGAGGACGTCTTTGCCCTGCGCCATGAAGAATTCCGCGATGGCGACGCCGGCGTACGGGGCGATGTACTGGAGCGAGGCGGAGTCGGACGCGCCGGACAGGACCACGATGGTGTAGTCCATGGCGCCGGCCTCCTCGAGCTTCGCCACGATCTTGGCGACCTTGGATTCCTTCTGCCCGATGCCGACGTACACGCAGATGACGTCCTGACCTTTCTGGTTGATGATGGCGTCGATGGCGATGGCGGTCTTGCCGGTCTGGCGGTCGCCGATGATGAGCTCACGCTGGCCGCGGCCGATGGGAATCATCGAGTCGATGGCCTTGATGCCGGTCATGAGCGGTACGTTGACGGGCTCGCGCGCCATCACGCCCGGCGCGATCCTCTCGATGGGCACGTCCGTCGCGCCCTTGAATTCGCCTTTCCCATCCTTTGGCTGGCCGAGCGGGTCGATGACGCGCCCCACCATCTTCTCCGATGCGGGGACGGAGAGGATTTTCCCGGTCGCAGTGACCGACTGCCCGGCCTTCACGCCGCGATACGGCCCGAGGACCATGGCGCCTACGCGGTCGCGTTCGAGGTTCAGCGCGACGCCCGTCTCCCCTCCTTCGAAACGGAGGAGTTCCATGGAGCGTGCGTTCGCAAGGCCCGCGATGGACGCGATGCCGTCGCCGACGTCACGGACGACGCCTGCTTCGGTCGCGCGACTTCCTGCGTCGAACGATTCGATCTGTTTCCGGAGCTCGTCGGCGATCCTTGCGGCCGCCGTCACGTTTTTGAGATGCGTTTCAGACATAGAGATGTTGGTTCAATCGTTCCAAGGTGCCGCGGAGGCTCGAATCGGCGCACCAGGCACCGACCTGCACGACCGCTCCACCGATAAGGCTTGAATCCGTGCGTTCGCGGAGGTCGATGGTACCGCCGAACCGCTTCGAGAGCGCGGTCTCCAGCCGTTTCCGCTCGTCCGCCGTCAGCCCTTCAGCGGTCGAGACGTCCGCGACGCGATGGTCCGCGAGCTTCTCCGCCGCGGCGCGTACCTCCGCTACGAACGTGGGGAGGGCACGGAGCGCGGTCGCCGCCTGGAGCACGAGGAGCGCATTTAGGACGCAGGGCTCCACCGTGTTGCCGAGCGCTGCGCGCAACGCGTCCTGTCGTCGTCCGATCGGGACCGCGCGTTCCTCCAGGTCGATAAGCAGGTCGGGTCGCGACGCGACAGCATCCGCGACCGTCATGACGTCCGTCACGGCTTTTGGTACGGCCTTGGCGTCCATCGCGACCGAGATGAGCGCGCGGGCGATGTCCGCGACATTGCAGGTCGTCTTCATATCAGGTGTTTCCGACATCACCGATTGCCTTCGTCACGAGAGATGACCGTTGCTTCTCGTCCATCCCCTCGACGACTTTCTTCGTCGCGAGCGTCACGAGCTGGGCGATGTCGTTCCGGAGGACCTCGAACGTCGCGTCTCGTTCCTGCGCCATGCGCGTCTTGGCGTCGGCGAGCATCTTTTCGATCTCCGAAGCGGTCTCCGTGGTCTTGGACTTGCGCACGGCTTCCGCTTTGAGCGCCGCATCCTCGATGAGGGCATGCGCCTCGGCTTTGGCCTCGCGGAGCATGTGCCGATGCTCCTCGTCGATTTCCTTGAGCTGTAACGATGCCTGTTTCGCGAAATCAAGGCCGTCCTGAATCTTTTTGGCGCGCGCGTCCATCGTCTTCAGGAGCGGGGTGTAGACCCATTTCCACATGACGAAGAGCAGCACGCTGAAGTTGACGAGCTGTGCGAGGAGCAGTTTTGCGTTGATGCCGAGCGCACCGATGCCTCCCGAGGCCTCGACGGCTTGGGCGGCTTCTGCGGCGGCGTGTATAGGTTCGGTCATAGATGCGGGGACATGCGGCCCTCGATCCCGACCCGATCCCCGGGGATCGGAGCGGTCGGAAGGCCTGTCGGATCAGAGAGTGAACACGACGACCAGCGCGTAGATGGCGATGGCCTCGGCGAACGCGGCGCCGAGCAGCATCGGGACGAAGAGCTTGCTCTGCGCCTCCGGATTGCGGCCGATGGCTTCCATGGCCTTCGACACGATCATACCGATGGCGAGGGCCGGGAACATGCCGCCGATGGCGATGGCACCCGCTTTCGCGATGAACTTGATGGATTCTGCGTCCATATGGATGGATGAGGAATGAGTTGAGGTATGAATGAATGCGGCGCCTCGCCTGCCTTCGCAGACGGTGCCCCGTTTCACCCCTACGTCGTCGCCGGCGCGTGTTCGACGTGTTCCGCGTGCTCTTCGTCGCCATGCGGCTTCGAGGTCGCGACCGTGAGGTACACGAGCGTGAGCAGGGCGAAGACCGTCGCCTGGACGACGCCCACGATGAGCTCGAGCGCCATGAACGGCAACGGCAGCGCGAACGCGAAGAGACCGGAGATGACCGTGATGAGCACCTCGCCCGCGAAGATGTTGCCGAAGAGACGTAGCGAGAGCGAGACGACCTTGGCGACCTCGGAGAAGAGCTCGATGAAGCCGACGAGGAACTCGACCACGCCGATCATGATCTTCGTGGGATTCAGCGAGACGACGGCCTTCCAGAGCGTCCCAAGCTGGATGAATTTGTTCCAGTGTACGAAAAAGCCGATGGTCATGATGCCGAAGACATGCGACGATACGACCGAGAGCGCGGCGATGGCGAGCGTCAGGTTGAGGTCGCTCGCGGCCGGGCGCAGGATGGGCACGAGCTCGAGTTCGCCGTGCACCATCTCCCACACGCCGATGGAGCCTGTCCCGGGCAGGAGCCCCATCCAGTTGGAGGCGAGTACGAACAAGAAAATCGTGCCGACGAGCGGCAGGAAGCGCCTGGACGCGACGCGGTCGTTGGTCACGTTATCGAAATAGCCGAGCAAAAACTCCAAGGTGGACTCGACGGCATTCTGGAGCTTGCCCGGCACGTCCGTCACGCGTCGCTTGACGAGATACGCGACGATCACGAACAGGACGACGGCGATGGTGGAATTGATGTACGCGTTCGTCACCGGGAACGATCCGATGTGGAAGATGGGTTCGGCGGCGAGAGGAGGGATGGTCATGTCAGAGCTGTGTCACGATGCGTCGGCCCATGCGGACCACGAGGATGCCGGAGACAACAAGGGCGACGAAGAGACCGAGGATCAGGAAGAGCGGCGAGGTGCCGAAGCGCGTATCGAGCCAGCGGCCGCCGAGGGCGGAAACGACGGTCGGGACCGCGACGGCGATCCCGATGTCCCACACGATACCGAGCGCCATCCAGACGTTCGTCTTCCCTTCGCCTGTTTCGGGAGCTTCCATAAGGCGCCAAGAGTTTAGACCCAAGCATCCCTCCCGTCAATGGTGGACGAAAAATGACCGTCCGAATGGCAGTCATGATGAGGAAATCATCTCCCCTACCAGGTCCGAGGAGGAGGGGGGTAGCGTCGAGGCGCCAGCGTCGTTACGCGGCGTCGGTCGTTGCGGGAAGGGGCAGGCCCGGTTCGGAAGGGCGTTCTTCGATGGTCCGCGGAGAGGAATGCGCGGGTCGTGTGCTCGCCGGCTGGAGATGTTCGAGATCGTCCTGGCAATGCTGGGAGCACGTATCGTATTCGTCCTCCTCCGTCTCCGTCGACGTGCAGAGTTTTCCGCTGCATGATACGTTTTTCGACTCTTCTATGTCGTCAACCCGAATAATCTAATCGCGTTGTCGGTCGTCTGTCGTGCGACCTCGTCGAACGCCATGCCGCGGAGCTCAGCGACCTTCTCGGCGACGAAGCGGACGTACGTCGGTTCGTTTCGGTCGCCGCGATGTGCCTGCGGCGCGAGCCACGGCGCGTCCGTCTCGATAAGGAGCCGGTCGAGGGGCATACGTTCGACGACACGGTGGATATGCGTCGCCGAATCCTGCGTCTTTTTAATCGGGAACGTGATGGCTCCCGTGAAGCCGAGATGAAACCCGAGGTCGAGCAATGCCTGTGCTTCGTCCCATGTCCCCGTGAAGAAATGCATGACGCCGCGTACGCCGCCCATCTTCGATTCTTCACGAAGAATATCGATGACCTCGGTCATGGCGTCGCGACAATGGATGACGAGCGGCAGGTCCAGCTCGCGCGCGAGGCTGATGTGGTCGCGGAATGCGTGGATTTGCCGGTCCTTCGCCACGTCGGGGTCGAGCCCCTCGTCGAAGCGGAAGAAATCCAATCCCGTCTCCCCTATCGCGACGATCTTTCCGGATGAGCGCGCGACGCGTGCGATCTCGTCGATGGAGTACTCCCCCGCTTCGCCCTCGTCCTCGTCGTGATATGAGCTCGTGAGATGCTCCGGATGGTACGCGACCGTCGCCCACACGCCTTCGGTCTTGTCCGCGAACGCGACAGCCTCCTCGCTTAAACGCACCGACGTCCCGACCGTCACGGCCCAGACGTCGTCGCGACGCATGCGATCGAGTACGGCGTCACGGTCCTCGCGGTACGGAGGGAGATGGAGATGGCAATGGGAATCGATGAGGAGAGGCATATCAAGAGTCTGTCGTTGCGAGAAGCGAATCCGACGAGCGACGCGGCAACCTTACCGAACTCCTTCAGCCGAAGAATCAAGGTAAGATTGCTTCGTCATCGGATTCCTCGCAACGACGGATGTTTTGGTTCGGATCACAGCACCGCGCCGAGGATGAGGTCGAACGCGCGCGAGATGGCGCCCGCGACGACGGAGCTGTCGAGCATGGCCTTCAGAGACGCGATGAGATCGAAGTTCCTTACAATCCAGATGATGCCGCCGAGGATGATGATCCCCTCCAAGAAGCCGAGGATGGCGCCGAGGAGGCCGTTGATGGATTTCACGAACGGGAGGATGGACAGGATCTTGAAGACGCCGTCCGCGAGCTTGAAGGCCCACCCGATGAGGCGATTCACGACGACGAAGATGACGATGAACGCGACGAACCTCGCCCAGCCAGACGGCAGGAGGATGGCGAAGATGAAGGAGATGGAGATGGACCAGCTCCGCGCGATGATGAACCCGATGACGGCCCCGACGACGCGGCCTGTCGTATGGATGAGCCCATCCTTCCACCCTTGCCCGATATGGCCAAGGAGGATGAGAATCAGGATAAGTTCGACGAGCATATGCGCCTATCGTATCACCCGCGGTCGAGGGGCGGAAACAGGATGGAGGGTTCCGGCAGGGCGGAGCCGGGTCGGAGACCGCCCCAGGACACCAAGGCGTCGATGTCTTTTGTCCGCTCCTCATCGAACGATTGGCCGAGCTGTTCGACGATGCGCCGTGTGACGGTCGGCATGACGGGTTCGATGAGCCATGCGACGTTGCGGCAGTATTCGAGAAGGCTGTAGAGGATGACGCCGGTCGCGTCCATGTCCGTCTTCGCGAGCTGGAAGGGCTTCGTATCCTCGATGAACTTATTCGCCTGCAGAAGCCCAAAACGTCGTTCGTCCCCCGTCCCAATACCGTTCCACAGCGTCTCAAGGGCGAGGTCGAACCGCAAGGCGTCGGCATGCGCGTCGAAGGCCTTGCGCAGCGCCTCCACGCCCCGTTCGTCCGCGAACGTATAGGCCGGTTCGTGCGAGATGGCATGCGGCACTTTTCCGTCGAAATATTTTCGGCTCATTGCCACCGAACGGTTCAGGAGGTTGCCGAACGTGTTCGCGAGGTCGTGGACGTAGCGTTCCTTCAGGCGTTCGCGTGAGAAGTCGCCGTCCTCACCGAACGGGATATCGCGTAGGAGAAAATAGCGGAGCACGTCGATACCGACGTCGCCGTATCCCTTCGCGAGCTCCACCGGGTCGATGGCGTTGCCGAGCGACTTCGAGATCTTCTGCCCGTCGATGGTAAAGAATCCGTGCGCGAATACGCGTCGCGGCAGTTTGGCGTTCCCATCTACGTCGCGCAACGCGGCATCGTGCTTTGCCGCACTCATGAGCATGGCGGGCCACAGAGCACAGTGGAACTTGATGATGTCCTTGCCCACGAGGTGCAGGTCGGCAGGCCAGATGTCCGCGAACGCGGCGTCGTCCGTCCCATAGCCCGCGACCGTCACGTAGTTGATGAGCGCGTCGAACCAGACGTAGATGCGCTGGCTCTCGTCGCCCGGGACCGGGATGCCGACCTCGAGGCTCTTGGCCTCGCGTGACACCGAGAAGTCCGCGAAGTGATCCTTCACGTAGTTGCGGATCTCGTTGCGTCGCGCGTCAGGCATCACGAACTCCGGTCGATCCTCGTACAGTTTCAGGAGCGCGTCGCGGTACGACGAGGCCCGGAAGAAGTAGTTACGTTCCGTGATGCTCTGGAGCTCGGCGTTCGGATGCAGGGGACATCGTCCGTCCTGGACTTCCGTCTCGGTCTTGAACGCCTCGCAACCGGTGCAGTACAGGCCTTCGTATTCAGCTTGGTAGATATCCCCGCTTTCCATCGCCGCCTTCCAGAACCGTTCGACCGCGGCGCGATGTTCCGCCGACGTGGTCCGGATGAACGCGTGGTCCGACAGCCCGAACGAGGACCAGGTCGTCTTCCATGCCTCGGCCATGCGGTCGAGGTAGGCGTTGAGGTCGGTCTCCCCCGCCTTGGTCATGGCCTTCACGTTCTTCTGGCTGTTTTCGTCCACGCCCGTGCTGAAGAGGACGCGGTCGCCGCGCAAACGCCGGAACCGCGCCATCGCGTCCGCGACCACGGTGGTGTACGCGTGGCCGATGTGCGGACGGTCGTTGACGTAGTAGATGGGCGTCGTGACGAAAAAGGTCTTCATGAGAATCGTGCGGGGGCGACGATGAGGACGAATTCCCCCTTGAGACTGCCATGGTGCAGGGCGTCGGCGACCGCGTCAATGGTGCCGCGGACGTACGTCTCGTGCATCTTGGTCATCTCACGTCCGACGAATACGAGCCGATCGTCCGGTAGCGCGGCCTTCAGCTCGTCGAGCGCCTTCTCGATGCGATGCGACGACTCGAAGAAGACGGATGCACCGTCGCGCGTCGCGAGGTCCGCGATGGCCGTCGCGCGGCCTTTCTTATGCGGGAGGAATCCCAGATAGGTGAAGTCGTGCATGGGGAATCCGCAGACCGAGATGGCGGTCGTGACGGCCGATGCGCCTGGGAGCGGCACGACCATGATGCCCGCCTCGAGCGCGGCCTCGACGAGCTTTCCGCCCGGATCGTTTACGCCAGGCGTGCCCGCATCCGACGCGTAGGCGACGTGTTTCCCCTCCTTCAACATCGCGACGACTTCGGTGAGCTTCCGGTCCGTCGCGTGTTCATGCAGGGACACGAGCGGCTTCTCGATGCCGTAGGCGCGTAGGAGCTTGAGCGTCACGCGCGTGTCCTCGCACGCGACGACATCCGCGGCTTCGAGGGTCTCGAGGGCGCGGAGCGTGATGTCCTTGAGGTTGCCGATAGGCGTGGCGACGATGGAGAGCATGATGGATGCGTTGGTCAGTACAGGCGCAGGATGGCACGGATGGTGCCGACAGCGAAGGAGATGAAGACGTCGAACGACCGTTCCGGCATTCCGCCGACCTCGAGTACGTAACGTCCGACGGAACCGCTTCGGTCCGTGACGGCGACGGCGTACGTCCCGTCCTGCGGGGTCACCGTCTCGATATGCGGTCCGAGGTAGAACGTGGTGAGGCTTGCAAGCATGAAGACCGCGGTCCGCGCGTCCCGCCCCGTCGTCCCGACGATGGCGCCGTTCGTTTCCCCGATCCCGATGCCGGGGTCCGTCGTCGGCGTGGGAAGGCCCGGACCGAAGACGACGAGCATCGGATTGGAATCGCGGTCCGCGACCGGCGTGCGGAGGGAGATACGGATAGGTGTCCCGCGCGTCGTCGTGAAGGTGTAGTAGTCCACGTCCCCCTCATGGTCGAGTCGGCCATAGACGATGCGCCGGATCTGCGGGTCCCGGAACACGCCAGACGCCTCGAGCGTGTCGAACGGCTGTTTCTTGAACGCGACACGGACCATGTCCGCCTTGAACGCCGCGATGCCGACCGCGATGCCTGCGAGCGCGAGGAGAAGGACGGATACGCGGAAGAAGAGGCCGACCATGACGGTGAAAGTGTAGCATCTTCCGATAGGGCGACCAAGGCTGTATCATGCGCTCATGCGACGCCTCATCGCGCTGGCGTGTTCGATGGCCATCTTAGGCGTAGGCTGTGCGCACTCCGGTCCACCGCCGTCGTCTTCCGGACCGAGCGGTATTCCCCTCCTCCGCGTCGAGACGCCCGCGAACGGATCCGAGACGACGCTCGCGTCGGTCGACATCGTCGGCAGGACGGATGTCGGGCGCATCATCGTCGACGGATCGTCTCATGACGTGACGGATGGGCGCTTCATGGTCCCCGTCTCCCTCGTCGTCGGGACGAACATGATCGCGCTCATCGCGGGCAACGGCCTCTCCACCACCACGCAATCCTTGCGCATCGAACGATTCAATACTCAATGACTATGGACCGTCGTTACCTGCTCTTCGCGCTCCCCATCATCCTGATTCCGCTCATCGGCTTCGGTATCTGGAGATTCACGCATGGACCCGCATCTCCGGGCGCTCCCTCTGGGCAAGAAGCCTTCGAATCCGATGCCTATCTTCCGCCGGATCCGGAACCAGAAAGCGAGGAAGTCCGGAACCTGCGCGAACTGCTGGAGGCTATCACGACGTTCCAAGAAGCGACGACGTTTCGTGCAAAGCTCTCCATCGATGCGGACGGCGGACGGACCACGGGACAGATCGACGTGATGAAGCCGGAGCGGTTCCATGGGACGGTCGAGATCTCGAGCGAGGACCAGAACGGCGAGGTCATCGGCGTGGGAACGGATCTGTACGTCAAACAGGAGGACGGCACGTGGCTCAAGGTCCAGTCGCCGACACTTTCTGCCTCGCTGACGTCCGCCTTCCGGTCTGCCGTCGAGACGAATATCCAGTCGAGCCTGCCTGATAGCACGGTCGTCAGTAAGACACGGAATTACGGTCGCTCCTGCGACGAATACCGCACGACCGTGACGGACAAGGACGGCAACACGGCTGACCTCGCGGTCTGCGTGAAGGATGGATTGCCGATGTTCATCGACGCACGGGCTGATTCAGGAAGCGTCAATGTGGAATATTTCGACTACAACAAGCTGTTCGTCATCGAGAGACCGACGATCAAACGATAGGAAAGCAAAACGCCCCGGGAGCCGGAGCGTCGAGTCAGGGGGTGCACAGCGCCTTCATCGTTTCGGGAACGCGGCGAGCCGCGTATCCGTCTCGAGGGTCTGCTTCGTCATTTCGGATGTGGGGCTGCCGTCTTCCGCGCATGGAGGACTTGCCAGACCCTGTCGTGGATTTCCATGATGGCGACCAAGGACCACACGGTCACAAGATATACGATGAGTACGGCACCGGCCGCGAGGGCCAGGATGGCCGACTGATGGTCGCTCTGCGACAGGAGGGAGAGGACGCCTGCTATGAGGCAGATGGCGGCGATGGTCCCGACGATTTCTTTGACGATCGATTTCATGTTGTTACCCCCTGTGAAGGTTCTCTCTAACGGTATGCACCCGACGGGTCCATCCGTCAAATGAACAACGCCCCGGGAGCCGGAGCGTCGAGTCAGGGATTGTCGCGTGGCGCGGATTCCGTCGTCGCGAAGTACGCGGCGGCGAGGAAGATGCCCGAGACGAACCCGGCGAAGAAGATGTGGAACGTCGAGTGGAGCTCCAGCGCACGGAAGACGATGCACGCGACAGGACGGCGCCGATGCCCAGGGCGACAATCGTCAGGTAGGCGAGGACGGCGCCGATTGCATGGCTCGCTGTCGGAAATCGACATCCTGTTCCCTATTCCTTTCTTTTTGAGTCGAAGGTCTGGCCGGAAGATATCTGAAAAATAGAAAAATGTCAAGGAATAGGCCAAAAACGTCGGGCTTGAACAAAATCCTTTAGCAGTCTATATTGGAGACTGCTAATATGATGCCTCAGAACTTCACCACCAAATCGCAGGAAGCTATCCAGCTTGCCCATCAGCTCGCCGTCGCGAACGGCCAGCGGGCGGTCGAGACGTCCCACCTCCTCTCGGCCCTGCTCGTGCAGGAGGACGGCGTGGTTCTTGCCATCCTCAAGAAGTTGCAGACCGACGTCGCATCTCTGAAGGGCGTCTTGGACGACATCCTTGTCGGTCTGCTGAAGGTCAGCGGCGAGGCCGGAGGCGTCGGGCAGGTGTATCTCTCGCAGGACATGAGCCGCGCGTTCGTGGACGCGGATCGCGTGGCGAAGCACTTCAAGGACGAGTATATCTCGACCGAGCATCTCATGCTCGCGTTGACGGACGGCCGGGACACGACCGCCGAAGCGTTGAACCGGCACGGCGTGACCACGGACGCTATCTTGCGCGCCCTCAAGGATATCCGTGGCAACGCGCGCGTCGAATCGCCGGAGCCGGAAAGCTCGTATCAGGCGCTCGAGAAGTATTCCCGCAACCTCACGAAGCTCGCGCGGGAGGAGAAGCTCGATCCGGTCATCGGCCGCGACGACGAGATCCGCCGCGTGATGCAGGTCCTGTCACGACGCACCAAGAACAATCCCGTGCTCATCGGTGAGGCCGGGACGGGAAAGACGGCCATCGTCGAGGGGCTCGCGCAACGCATCGTGTCGGGCGACGTGCCGGAGACGCTCATGAACAAGGACCTGGTCGCCCTCGACCTCGGCGCGCTCATCTCAGGCACCAAGTTCCGCGGCGAGTTCGAGGAACGCCTCAAGGCCGTGGTCCGCGAGGTCGAGCGTTCGAACGGCGCCGTCATCCTCTTCATCGATGAGCTGCATATGCTCGTGGGCGCTGGTGCGACCGGCGAAGGTGGGTCCATGGACGCGTCGAACCTCCTCAAGCCCGCGCTCGCCCGCGGGGAGCTGCGCGCCATCGGCGCGACCACGACGAAGGAATACCAGAAGCATATCGAGAAGGACGCGGCGTTCGAGCGTCGGTTCCAGCCTGTCATGGTCAAGGAACCGGACGAAGACGACACGATCGCCATCCTGCGAGGCATCAAGGAGAAGTACGAATTGCATCACGGCGTGCGTATCATGGATTCGGCGCTCGTGTCTGCGGCCCGTCTGTCGGCGCGGTACATCACGGACCGGTTCTTGCCGGACAAGGCCGTCGACCTCATCGACGAGGCCGCATCCGCGCTCCGCATGCAGATCGATTCCCTGCCGGAAGATCTCGACCGCCTCAAGCGTGAGCTCGTCAAATTGGATATCGAGAAACGTGCGCTCTCGAAGGAGGAGGATATCGAAGCGAAGGAACGCCTCGTCGAAGTCGACAAGCGTCTCGGTGAAGTCCAGGAGAAAGCGCATCAGCTCGAACTCTCGTGGTCCGCGGAGAAGGAGGTCATCGGACGGATGCGGGCGGCAAAGGAGGTGCTCGAGAAATTGAAGAGTCAGGCGGAGATCGCGGAGCGTTCCGGCGACCTCGAGAAGGTGTCCGAGATTCGTTACGGCCAGATGCCCGTCAAGGAGCGCGAGATCGCGGACATCGACGCGGAACTCAAGCGTATGCAAGGCAAGCGCGGCCTGCTGAAGGACGCGGTCACGGACGAGGACATCGCGACGGTCGTGATGCGATGGACCGGCATCCCGGTCTCGCGCATGTTGGAGAGCGAAGCCGCGAAGCTCGCCAAACTCGAGGAGGAGATCGGCAGGCGCGTCATCGGCCAGGAAGAGGCCGTGAAGGCCGTCTCGAACGCGCTGCGACGCTCACGCGCCGGCATCGGCGAGGAAGGACGTCCCATCGGGTCGTTCCTGTTCCTCGGTCCCACGGGCGTGGGCAAGACCGAGCTCGCCAAGGCACTCGCTGAATGCATGTTCGACGACGAGAATGCGGTCGTGCGCGTGGACATGTCCGAATACATGGAGAAGCACTCGGTCTCGCGCATGATCGGCTCGCCGCCCGGCTATATCGGCTACGACGAGGGCGGCCAGCTCACGGAGAAGATCCGGCGTCGTCCCTACTCCGTCATCCTGCTCGACGAGGTCGAGAAGGCGCATCCGGACGTGTTCAACTCCCTGCTCCAGGTCCTGGACGACGGCCGGCTCACGGACGGCAAGGGCCGCACGGTCTCGTTCAAGAACGCCGTCGTCATCATGACCTCGAACGTCGGATCCGACACCATCCTCGACTGGGGCACGCGCCGCGAGGAGATCGGCTTCAAGGACGCGTCGAACACGCCGAGCGACCGCGAGGACGGCATCCGCGAACGCGTGATGGGCATGCTGCACGATTCGTTCCGTCCGGAATTCCTGAACCGGCTCGACGAGATCGTGATGTTCCACGCGCTCGGCAAGAAGGAGTTGGCGAAGATCGTGGACCTCCAGCTCACCATGGTCGCGGGACGCCTGCGGACCAAACGTATCACGGTCGCGTTCACGGACGCGGCCAAGAAGCTCATCGCCGAGAAGGGCTACGACCCGTCGTATGGAGCACGGCCCCTGAAACGCGCCATCCAGGATCTCGTGCTCGACGACCTTTCGTTGCGTATCATCGAAGGGACCATCGCCGAGGGCGACAGCGTCACCATTACTGCGGAAAAAGGAAAAATCGCCATCAAGAAGGCGTGAACGGTCAGACGTGTGGTAGCATACCTCGCGTATGCAGGTGTTCCTCATCGTCCTGTACGTGCTGTTCCTCATCGCCGCGATCGCCGCGATTGTGGGCATTATCATCTGGGAAGCGAGCCTCGCGCTGACGGACGCGCCGTTCGTGCCGATTCCGCCCGAGACCCTTCCGCCCATCGTCGAGGCACTCAAGCTCGCGGACACGAGCGTGTTGTATGACCTTGGGAGCGGAGACGGTCGCGTTCTCGTGTCCTGCTGGATGCATCATCCGAAGGCGTCCTACGTCGGTATCGACGTGGCGCTCGCGCCGACATGGTTCGCGCGCTGGCGTCTGTTCCGTCTCGGACGACCGATGACGATCCACATCATGCGACGGAATTTTCTCACGACTGATCTGTCGAACGCGACCCACGTGTTTACATATCTCTTCCCGGGTCTGATGGAGAAACTCCTTCCGAAGCTGGAGCGCGAACTGAAACCCGGCACGCGGCTCGTGTCTTGCGACTTCCCGTTCAAAGGCAAGGAGCCGCTCGAGGTCATCGATCTCGGTCGCCCAGAACGCGCTCGTGGGAGGAGGCTGTACGTGTACGGATTCTGACAGGGTCTGTCAGCATTATTCCGGTCGGTCATTCAGAGGATATAGACACAAGAGGACGAAGAATCTGATCTGGAGCGATCGAAAGAACCGGATCCTTCGCCGAGCCTCAGTGCCTGCCCTGAGCTTGTCGAAGGGATGACAGGGAAGGTGCATGATGTCGCAAACGCGAAATTCAAAAAGCGGGGTCAAGCCCCGCTTTTTGCTATTTTACGGCCTTGATCTCCTTTTGGATGGCCTTCCAGGAGTCCATGAGGTTCTTCTTGACCTCGGGAATCTCCTTCTTCGCGATGTCCTTGGATTTCACGTAGTACGCGACGATGGTGTCGACGAGCGCCTCGTAGGATTCTTTCGTCGTGACCGCGTGCTTTTTGAGTTCGGAGTTGATCTTCTTCTGCAGGGCCATGACCTTGCGGTTGAGGTCCTTGGTGAAGGTCTTGCCCTTCTTGGACTGGAGGAACGTCGCAGCTGCGACGCCGATGGCCGCGCCGATCATCAGACCGACGCCGATATGGGAGGATTTCTTTTCCTTTATGATATGGGAGGATTTCTTGTCCTTCATATGGATAGATGAGTGATTATGCCGTGAGTATAGCACGTGTCGCGCGTTTTCCCGCCTCCACGCCCGGCTGGTCGAACGCGTCAAGACCATAGAGCTGGCCGGAAACGGCCGTCGCGAGCTCGAAGAACATGATGAGGCTTCCCATGGCCTCGGGCGTCACGGCCGGGATGCTGATGACTCCATTCGGTCGTTTTGCCGCCGTCAGCGCCGCCGCGGTCCCCTGCTCTTCCGCGTGGAGGATGCGTTCGAGCGGCATGCCAGCGAGCGGGGCAAGCGATGGGATGTCCTTGATGGCCGCGGGGATACGGACGTTGTGCCGGAACGATTCGACGCGGATGAACGTGATAGTCTTGTCGTTCGGTCCCTCGTTGTAGAGTTGGATTTGCGAGTGCTGGTCCGTGGCGCCGAGCGCCGCGACGGGCGTTGGGCCGACGTTCAAGGTCTTTTTCCCGCGGACGACGCGTTTGCCGAGGCTTTCGGCCCAAAGCTGGCGGAACCAGAAGCCGAATCCGCGGAGGGACTCCGCGTAGGGCATCAGGACATGGATATGCTGGCCGCGCTTCTCGACTGCGAGATAGTTCAGTGCCGCGAAGAGCGATGGTCCGTTCGATAGTGTGGCCTCGCGGACGAAGCGGTCGCGTTCCTGTCGTGCGCCTTGCAGGAGTCGGCGGATGTCGACGCCGGCGCATGCAAGCGGGAACAGCCCGACGTCGGAGAGGACCGAGAATCTTCCGCCGACGTTCCCGGGGACAGGGAGCGTATCGTAGCCTTCGCGCGTCGCCAGGTCCCGAAGCGATCCAGACTCGGCATCCGTGGTCGCGACGATATGCTCTGCGTGACGCTTCGAGCCGACCGCACGGATGAGCGCGTCGCGGACGATGAAGAACGTCGCCATGGGCTCGATCGTGTCGCCCGATTTCGAGATGACGTTGATGAACGTCCGTTTGAGGTCGAGACCTTTAAGGATAGCATGCAGCTCGTCCGGGTCCGTGTTCGCACCCGCGAACGCGAGTTCCATCCCCGCCCCATTCAAGGCCATATCGAGGCACCGTGCGCCGAGATCGGAACCACCGATGCCGATGACGAGACAGGTCGAAAAATCACGTTTTTCCCGCGCGAGCGACATCACGCGGCGGACCATCCCCGTATCGTCCGGCAACGAGAGCCATCCCTGCGCTCCGGTCATGGAAAGTTCTTTCACGTCGCGCTTCGCCTGCTCCATCCTGCGTGCGAGGGATCGGAGTTCGGCAGGGGTCGTCCCGGCACGTCCGACGGCCTTTGCCATCATGTTCCTCGCGTCATACGTCAGTGGCGGATTCGGCATATCGGCATCAGTATACCGTCTCGAGATGACGGGCGCGAGGACGTCGTCATCTGGACAGGGGGTCTCGACAGGTGTATACTGTCTTTCTCGGGGGTAACCAGGATGGACGATTCACCGGAACATCGTGACAGGATCGGTCGGTTACGGAATTTTCGTCAGTGGCGGTACGACGACTCGTCGCATCGCGGCATGCGGATCAGGGGTCCGCTCGAATCGGATCACGACCCGGCCGAGTCCCAGGGGTGTCTGTTCTTTCTTCTTTCGTGCGCCGTCCTGGCGCTCGTCCTCAACAGCTGCACGGGCAATGCGCTGGTCGCCTGGCTGAAGACGGCCTACGGCCCCTGATTGCCATGCGGCCGATTCCTACGCCGACCTCACGGGTCGGCTTTCTTGTCATCGAAAAACTCGCCGTCAAGCGAGTTGTTCGTGTGGCTCCGGGACAAGGATTCGAACCTCGATTACTTGGGCCAGAACCAAGCGTCCTACCATTAGACGATCCCGGAATGGATTGTGGCGAGAGGATACGACGTAAATGCGGAGCGGTCAAGATGGGAGCGTCACTCCACCACACTCCCTCCGAACGCGCGGATGATGTTGGAGACCATGTCCTCGGACCGTTTCTCCGCGCGAATCTGATCTTCGCCGACGACGCCGTCGATACAGATGTCGCTTCCGAGGATATCCTTCGTCACGTCCTCGATCATGCGTTTGTTCTTGGCGTCACCGACGATCTTGTCGCGATGGAACGGATATTGGAATCGGATGATGACGGTCCTCCCTTCGACAGCTTCCGGTCGGCTGATCGTCAGGATGAAATTGAGGGACGGGGTCTTTTCGGCCACGACTTTCGCGATAGCATGCCATTTCCGTCGGACGAGGTTGATGTCGACGGAAATGGTCGGTTCGGTCGTCGCGGATTCGACCGGGGCGGGAGGAATGACGCTCACGACCGGTGTGGCGGCGTGCATGGCGATGATGGTCCCCTCCTCTTT
This sequence comes from Patescibacteria group bacterium, assembly GCA_018830865.1. Taxonomy (GTDB): domain Bacteria; phylum Patescibacteriota; class Patescibacteriia; order 2-12-FULL-60-25; family 2-12-FULL-60-25; genus JAHJRN01. The sequence continues at coordinate 21,192 of JAHJRN010000011.1, forward strand.
CTTCGTCGTGCCAGGGCCGTTCGGGAGGACGCCAATGGCGATGGCGGTCATGGCGAGCTCGAGCGAGAAACGCGGGTCGATGCCTTGCTTCGCGTCGCGGCGGCGTTCCATGAAGAGGAGCGCCATGTCGGAAAGCTCCGCCGGCGCGAACGTGCCTATGAGGTCGGAAAGGATGCGCTCGCCTTCGTCGCCGGACGCGAGCTTTGTCCGATAGGCGTCGTCGCCGGACGCGATGAGGAGGTAGCGCGTCGCGCGGATGAGGTCGTCGAAGAGCGGGACGAACGGGATTCCCTCTTCTTCGAGCCGCGCGATTTCTGTGAGCGCCGGTCCGAGCGTCCGCGACCCGGCGACGGAGAGTAGTTTTGCGGCGACCGGGATGCGCGATATCGGCATCACGAGCGACGCGACGTCCATGGTGATGTTCTTCTCGCCGAGCGCGAGCAGCTGGTCCAGGAGCGTCTCTGCGTCCCGGACGCAGCCGTCCGCATGGCGGACGACGGCCTTCACCACGTCCGGCGCGACCGTCGCACCCTCCTGCTCCGCGAGCCACGCGACACGTCGCTCCAGTTGTCCCTCGGACACGCGCCGGAAATCGAACCGCTGGCATCGCGAGACGATGGTGGCGGGGACCTTGTGCAGTTCGGTCGTGGCGAGGATGAAGACGGCGTAGGACGGCGGTTCCTCCAAGGTCTTGAGCAGGGCGTTCCAGGCGCTTGTCGAGAGCATGTGCGCCTCATCGAGGACGTAGATCTTGTGACGCTGGCCCGACGGAGCGAACCGGACGTGCTCGATGATGGCCTCGCGCACGTTGTCCACGCCGGTATGCGACGCCGCGTCCATCTCGATGACGTCCAACGAACGACTGTTCATCATGTCCTGGCATGACGCGCAGGCGTTGCACGGTTCGCCATCCTTCTGGTCCACGCAGTTGAGCGCTTTCGCGAAGATACGCGCGGCCGTGGTCTTTCCGATGCCCCGCGGTCCGGAGAACAGGTAGGCATGCCCGAGTTTTCCCGACGCGACCTCCTTGCGGAGCGTCTCCTTCACGGTGTCCTGCCCCGTGATGTCGCCGAAGGTCTTGGGCCGATAGGTTCTGCTGATGGACATAGGTCAGTGCACCGTTTCTAGCACGAAAAACGGACTGTCGCCAGTCCATGTATACGCGTCCGAAATCAGACGTCAATCACGATGGACGACGTTCTCCACTGCGGCCCAGCGCGAGGGCGCGGACTTCGGGATGAGTACGACGACATTGTCGTTCGGCATACCCTTGAAGTACGAGACGGACGCCGGCAGGACGCCGTATTTCTTCCCCCCGGCCACGACCTTCCATTCGTGCGTATTTTCGTCTCGGACAAGGACGCCGACGACACGTTCGCGCTCGATGGGGCCGATCTGCTTGAACAGGAAGCTTCCGTTGGGGTGGATCGACAGTTTGAGGATGTCCCCTTCCACGAGCTTGGATTTCGATGCGTAGTTCTGCGGGACAAGGTACTGCCGACCATCGGAGCCGACCATGTGCTGTCCGTCGAAGACGCCTTCGATGACGCGTCCGTCCTGCATAGGCGACACGCGCTCGCTACCGTCCGCGTTCTGTCGTTTGATGAGCGATTCGAGGTCGACCGATTCCGCGTCGCTCGCCAAGAGAATCTCAAGATTCATCAGTTCGTCTCGGATGCTCCCGATGACGCGTTTTGCCAAAATCAATTTCGTATCAACCGCGTTGATACGTGTCGTGTCTCCTCCATTCGCATCCTCGAACTCTTGTTCCGGCATGCTGCCGGTTGTATTTTGTTTTATGACCATGTCCTTTTCTCGCCCACCCAGGCGAAATATCCACAACCAGCATACCACACGCCCATGACCCTGCAAGCCGGGATGTGTATATCCTCGGAGTCAGGTGTGAAGACGCCGGGAATCCATGAACTATGCGAAACCCACTTCGCTCATCATCTGTTCGATTTGCGACGAACGTTCCTGTATTTCAGCTTCGACAAGCTCGCGTTTTCGTCCGTACTTGAAGCGCGAGAGTTCCGCGATGGTCTTGGCGAGCTTTTTACCCTCAGCGTCTGCTCGTGGGGCGAATTCGACTTTCATCTTGAAGGGCTGTGAGGCCGTGTTGTCGATGAGGAGCCGGGTCAGGGCGTGCAGGCCTTCGACGTTGACGAGATCGTACGGGCCGAACGTCGGCGAGAACTCCTTCTCGAGGAACTCCGCGTCCTCGGAGCCCACGCGGAACACGCATTTAGTTCCGACGTTGCCGAAGATGGCGTCCCGGACGAGCGTGTCGCCCTTCTGCGTGAGCTGGCCAATGAACTGGTGCGCGATGATGAGGTCCAGCGCGTATTTGCGCGCTTCCGACAGGATGGCCGAGATGGAGTCCGTGAGGAAATTCTGGAATTCGTCGATGTAGAGGAAGAAGTCCTTGCGTTTCGTCGGGTCCATGTCCGCGCGCGAGAGCGACGCCATCAGGATCTTTCCGACGAGGACCATGCCGATGAGGTACGCGTTGATGTCGCCGAGCTTGCCTTTGGACAGGTTCAGCAGGAGGATCTTGCCGTCGTCCATGGCCTCGCGGACGTTGAACGCGCTCTTCTGCTGGCCGATGATGGGCCGCATGATGTCGTTCGCGATGAACGGCGTGAGCTTGGACGTGATATACGGCACCATGTTCTGGAGTGACGCCTCGCCGCCCGCCTTCTGTGCCTCCTTGATCCAGAAGTCCTTCACGACCTGCGTCGTGCACTTGGAGAGCTTGAACGCGCGGAACTCCTCGTCCGCGAGGACGCGCGGAATCTCCATCAGCGTGCTGCCCGATTCCGGATGGTCCATGACGAGCTGCATCGCGTTGCGCATGTACTGCTCGAACATGGGTCCGCCCGTGGCTTTTAGGTCATACAGTTTATCGAAGATCTTCAGCATCTCGTTGATGACGAAGGTCTTTTGCTCGGGGTACCGCGGATCGTACTCCATCATGTTTAGCCCCATGGGCCGTTCCGTGTCCGCCGGATTGAAATAGATGACGTCCTCGGCGCGCTCGCGTGGGACGAAGGTCAACGCCTCCTCCGCGAGGTCGCCATGCGGGTCGATGACGCAGACGCCGCGTCCCGCGAGAATGTCCTGACGGATGAGCGACGCCTGGAACGCGGATTTGCCCGTGCCGGACCCGCCGATGATATACATGTGCCGGCGTCGGTCCTCGTCCTTCATCCGGATGGGATAGACATGCCCCCGATATTCCGTGTGTCCGAGCAGGAGACCTTCGGTCGGCAGGTTCGACGGCGGCAGGGCGCGACGCGAGAGCAGCCAGTCTATCTTCGGCGTCTCGGTCGATGCGAGCGGCATGTGGTAGAGCGACGCGAGTTCCTCCGAGTTCAGGACGATGCCGTAGCGCGTATCGAAATGCCGGAAGATGAAGTGTCGGATGATGACGGCCTGGAAGGTCGGCGTGGACTTGACGAACGAGTTGCCGAACTCGTAGACGTTGTGCTGACCGTACGCGCCGAGGATGTCGTTCATCGTCTGCTGGGCCTTGGTCGCGTTGGCGGACGACACGATGATGCGGACGTTCACGTCCAATCCCGACTTTGACGCCTTCTCCTCGAGCCCCTTCACCATCTCTTCCTCGATGGGTGTGAGGCGATAGGGTTCGTCCAGCTTCTTCTCTCCCGTCGGTTTGGCCGTGCTCGCGAATCCCTTCAGTTCCTTGCCGACCGCCTTCGCGATGCCTCCGCCCTGGACATCCTTCAGCTTTTTGCCCTGTTGCATTGCCTGGGCGATACGGAGACCGTCCCTGCGCCACTGCGGCCGCGCGCTTCGGATCACGAACTGGATTGCGGCCCCGTCCTCGCCCGTGACCTTCGACAGGGCGTTCGTGAGGGAGTTGAGCGGGTCCGATTCCAGTTTGCGGTAGGTCTTGATGGGAAAAGCGCTCTCCCGCCGTAGCTTGAGATAGCTCCCCATCACGATGCCCGTCGGCATGAAGATGTTGTAGTCGGGTACCTCTTCGATTTCCGCATCCGAATACTGCGCATGGACCTGTTCCTCGATGAAGTTGCGGTACGACGTCGGTGTCGCGACGTAGAACGAGATGCGGTCGTGGTGCGACACGATCTCGAACGAGAAGTGGTCACTGCGTCCGAGGAGCCATTGTATGATGCCCCGCTCCCCTTTCAGTGCGCCGAGCGTGCCAAAAATCGTCTCCATGACGGCAATCTTCTCCTGGATCTGCTGTTGCGACTTCTCCGACTCGTCCTCCTTCTTGACCAGCTTCGGGACGCGAATCTTGAGGATCGTCATGCCGAACGATGCCTTGGCGCGTCCGCTTCGGTTGTAGGCGGTCCGGACGGCGAAGATGATGGTGACGATAGCCGCCGCGATGCCGAGGACGACAAGACCGCCCGTCACGAAGGGGCTGTACATCACGCTCCCGACGTCGAGGGGCATTGCTGCCGTCTCTCCGTCCAGAAGCTCTATCTGCAGCAAGGGAAGCATCATGACTGTTTCGAAAGGTCTTCGCGCCGAGCTTCTGCGTATTCGAGCAGCTCATCCGTCTTGATTTTCGCTTCCTGTTCGAGAAAAAAGCGGTTCACCTTCGGGATGGTCAGGAGCCAGTCTCGGACGAGGCGCAGGACGCGGGCGACCTGCATCTTCATCGTGCGAACCATGCTGGCGATTTCGATAGCGGCCTCCTCGCCTTTTTTCCGGAACAACGGTTTTGCGTCGTCCGGAAGCGTCGCGTATAGCCCACCGAGACCCTCCTCCATGATCTTCTCGACATGGACGACGACCTCATCTTTGGCCTGATGTGCTGCCGTCGTCGCGGCAGGCACCTGCTCTTGCACAGGAGTCGGTCGGTCGGCTTCGACGGTAGCAGGATCCTTCTCAAGAAACGTCTCCTTGGAATCGGGAGATTGTTCGTATGCCCGTTCGTCCGCCTCTAAACCGGAGAGTTCCGTCTCCGAAACACCCGTCTCCATCCCGGACCCGGGAGTCGCTTCCACACGCAAAGCTACCATATGCATATTGTAGCATATGGACCCTCCGTCCGGCTTGAAGCCGCTCTGTTTCGTCTATTCTTCCGGAACCGCTTTTTGTCCCTCTGCCGTGTCCTCGACGGTCCATCCCCTTTTCGCGATCTCCTCACGAATCCTGTCCGATGCGACCCAGTCCGAAGCGATCCGTGCCTCCTCACGTTGTTTGAGGAGTGCCTGAATGTTTTCTGGGACCATGATGGGTTTCGCGACGGCGTCCGCGAGGCCGAGGCCGAGGACCTTGTCCATCGTAAGGACGGTTTCCGCCTTCTGTTCGGTCGGTCGGTCGGAATCCACGGTCTTCCAGAGCACGGCGAGCGCTTTCGGGACGTTCAGGTCGTCATCCAGGGCGTTGAAGAAATCCGCTTCCAGGTCCGTGCAGCCGATGAGCGGCGTCTTCCAGTCGCGCACGGCCTGTCGCAGCTTCTTCAGGGCGTTCTTGGCCGCCTGAAGGGCCTCCCACGTGAAGTTCTGTTTCTGGCGATAGTGTGCGCCGAGGAGGAAGTAGCGGAAGTCCATCGCGTCGAATCCGCGTTCCGCGAGCTCGTCGAGCGTGTATGTGTTGCCGAGCGACTTGGACATCTTCTGCCCATCCACGAGCAGGAACTCGACATGGAACCAGAGGTTCGCGAGCGGCGTGCCGTACGCGGCTTCGCTTTGCGAAATCTCGTTCTCGTGATGCACCGGGATATGGTCTACGCCGCCGCAGTGGATGTCGAACGGCTGGCCCAGCTCTTTCCGGGACATGGCCGAACATTCCACATGCCACCCCGGGAATCCGACGCCCCACGGGCTGTCCCATTCCATCTGACGCTTTTCATCCGATTTCGACAGCTTCCACAGAGCGAAATCCGTCGGATTGCGTTTCTCTATGTTGGACGCGACGCGGGCGCCCTCCTCCTTCTCCGCGAGCGCCTGGCCGGAGAATTTGCCGTATCCCTCGAATTTCGACGTGTCGAAGTAGATGCCGTCGTTCGTCGTGTATGCGAATCCCTTCGATTCGAGCTCCTTGATGAGGTCAATCTGCACCTGGATATTGTCCGTCGCGCGCGGCATGGACGTCGGCACGAGGATGTCGAGGCGCTTCAGGTCGTCCAGGAAGGCATCCGTATACCGACGGGCGATGTCCCACGCGGATGCGCTCGATTGTCGAGCGGCGCGTTCGAGTTTATCTTCCCCTTCGTCCGCGTCGTCCGTCAGATGCCCGACGTCCGTGATGTTCATCGCGTGTGTGACCGTCAGTCCATGATGCTCGAGCGTCCGTCGCAGGAGGTCTTCCATGACATACGCACGGAGGTTGCCGATGTGCGCGCGTTGATAGACGGTCGGGCCGCAGGCGTACAGGCCGACGGTCCCCGGCTTCAGGGTTTCGACGTCGCGGAGGGACCGCGAGGCGGTATCGTAGATGCGGAGCATGGCGAAACGGTATCAGATGATGCGGTAAAACGAAAACCCCGGCTCGTGGCCGGGGTCGGATCGTTATCTGTTTTCTAACGCTTCTATCCTCGTGCGAAGCTCGTCGTTCTCTGCTTTTAGCTCCTTGATGGCATTAAGCATCGCCCATTGGATCGCATCGTTTTCTATCATGAGATAGCCCTGGTCGTTTTCCGTGACGGCTTCAGGGATGACTTTCTGCACCTCTTGAGCCACGAAACCGACATAGGTCTTCTCACTTGGCAGAAGCATGGCGTTATCATCCTTGTAGTTGAAGTACACGGGGGAAAGTGCGGAAATCGCATCGATGCCTCGTATATAAGGGGCTTGGATGTCTTTCAGACGCGCGTCTGAAAGTATCGACCATGAACCGCCCCCTGTCTTCCAAGCGCCGCCGGAGACTTCGAGGTTGCCAAGTGCTTTGATGTCACCGTTCCCGTAGAGGGTGTAGGCGCCGTATCCGAGGTAGGCGTACGTTCCCGAATCGCTGTCTTGCACCCGAGCTCCCATGAAGGTGCCTCTTCCATACAAACCGTAGCTACCGCCGCTGCCGTAGACGCCGTAGCTCGTACCTAGGCCATAGACGCCGTAGCTACCGCTACCGTAGACGCCGTAGCTATCACCACCGAGATATCCGTTGTTCCCATTATCGTTCGTACCGTAGATGCCTTGATACGTCCCATAGCCGTACACACCGATGTTGCCACCATTCGCACGGACTGCTTCATAGCTCGCTCCGCTTGAGAAGAGACCGCCGACGCCGACGGAGTTCTGGCCCATCACGCCAGCACCTGATGCACTTGATGATTGGCCGTTGACGCCATAGACCGTGCCCCATCCAGCGACGCCCGTAAAACCATGTCCCTCGATTCCGCCCAATCCGCCGTGGGCCGTGCCTCCGTTGACGACCAGTGCCCAACTGTTGGTTTCGTTGATTGTCAGTTGTCCTGTCTTCGTGTCCGCAACGTCTTTCCGAACGTATCGTCCGTCCGTAAAGCCCGTATTCAGGCTCATGGTCACGTCGCCGCTTGCTCCTCCGCCTGTCAAGCCTGTCCCTGCCGCAACGCCGGTGATGTCGCCGTTACCGACGGTCGCAACTTTGTTGTCGACGTACTGTTTGGTCGCGGCATGTAAGGCCGCCGTCGGGTCTGCAGAAAGTGTCAGGAATCCCGTCATCGTATCACCAACCTTCTTCACGTACCTTCCGTCCGCATAGGCCGTGTCAAGGCTCACGGTCACGTCGCCGCTCGCGCCACCACCTGAAAGACCCGTCCCTGCCGCAACGCCGGTGATGTCGCCACCTCCGCCTACGGCGGGCCATGATGTGATGCAGGAATTGTTGAGGCAGACGTTGCCCGTGATGTCGAGGGCCCTTCCCTTCGGATTGGAACCCAACACGACAGTCCCGCCGCCGCCGTTGAATTCTCCCGCCATCGCAATCGGGTTTTCGGCTATTGACCACACCCCCCAAGAGTAGGATGTATTCTGTGTGAATCCGATCTTGACCGTCGAGTTGATGTCCGGATTCGCACGGAATCTCCGGTCTCTGACGACGATGCCGGCTTCATCGTTCGATCCGTTCGCTCCGATGAGGACTTCTCGCCCGGGCCAATGGTCCCTATCGAGGACGATGCCGGACGTGTATTGACCTGAGAAGGTCAGGACGTCAAAACCCTGCATGACCTTCAGCCGCTTGGTGTCGGTGCCATCGATGAAATCGAATGCGGCCCTGAACTGATCGGACGACGGCTGTTCAAGGAAGCCGCGGAACGATCCTTTGAGCGTTGTCGATTCGTAGGATTCGGCTTTGATACGTTTCGTAAAAATCAACGGGGCAGTGAGGCCGCCGGTCATCGTATCGCCCGTGATATCCACCCAAATGTCCGTCGCTCCAGCTGCCGCTGTCGTCTGAATCGTGCCGTCAGGGAATTTGATGCCATCCGCTTTCGTTTCGATCATACCCTGGACCGTCAGTTTCGAGGACAGGTCCGTCGTCCCGATGCCGACGCTTCCCACGACCCAAGCGTTCCCGCCGCCTGGGTTGCCCCAGCCCCCTGCGCCACCGACATTGAGCGAGCCGGGCGCGAAGACGCCGGGCGTGTGCACGCCGGCCGTGAAAGCACTGTCCTGATTGATGCGGAGCCATGCGTCCGTCGATCGGAGCGCGTTCTTCCCGTTCAGGTTCACGTCGCCGTTATTTGCGATGTTCATCTTGTCGGAAAAACTACCGCCGGTTTTCGTACGGAAAACGAAATTACCCAAATTATCTGCCGTGTTGACGGCGTACAGCGTTCCTCCTTGAGAGCTGAATCCGTATTGGCCGTCGCCGACCCACACCGTCGGCGCATTCGCTGAGTAGATGCCAGAGCCGACGCCAAGCGTGCCGCTCATGACATCTCCCGCTTTTTTGACGTATCGTCCATCCGCGTATGTCGTGTCGAGACTCACGGTCACATCCCCGCTCGCTCCACCGCCCGTGATGCCCGTCCCGGCCGCGACGCCCGTGATATCCCCACCTCCGCCTGCGACCGGCCATGAGGTGATGCAGGACGCGCCGATGCAGAATTTGGGGGCGGTAATTTCCAGTTGTGATGTTATCTTGTTTTGTGCCGTGATCGTTCCGAGTGTCGATCCGATGCCGACCGTCTGGAGATTTCCATTAATTTGGACCGTCAGTGGTTGCGGACCGCTCCCCCAGTTTCCGATGTAGAACAGCGCCGCTCCTGCCTTGTCGATTCGGAGCGCCTTCGTATCTCCAAGAATGAAGTCCCCTCCGATCCGTCCGCTCCCAGCGACGTTGAATTCCGTACCAATTTGCTGGTTATTCACCCCTCCGACTGTACTTTTATTCCACACGACCCCCGGTACGTTATCATAAGGGGGTGACGATGCTGGGCCGACGAAGGCTGCGAATGCTGATGCTGGGATGAGTATCCCAATCACGGCACCGATGAGACGGGAAGAGCGGAAGCGAAACATATTGTGCATAGTATAACACATGCAAAGCGAAAATCCTTGGACAAGCCAGCGTTATCCCCATCACGACGACCCCTCCCCTCTGTCGTCTTGAGACCCTCCCCCTCCTCTGTCATCCTGAGGCTTTGCGAAGGATCTGGTTCTTTCGGCAGACCTTACAACCAGGTTCTTCGCGCTCATGTCTATGCGCTCTGAATGGCAGAGAATAAAAAGACCCCATCGGCGAGAAGCGCCGATGGGGTCGATGCGGTAGTGGCCGCATTCGGGGTGCGTCGAGAGACGCGCCCACTCGTCAGTTGCAGGAAGCGGACAGGACATGCGTCCCGTTTGCTTCGGCGAAGATGAACACCCTGTTCGAGCCAGGGACGGCCGAGAGGCCACGGAAGTATCCGTATTGGCCGAATGGTTTGCCCCAGAACAGACCAAGGCTTCCGTCATCGCTCCCGAACCCTCCCTCGTTCAAAGGTAAATCCGTGGAGCCAGCCGCGAGCGTCTCGTTCGGGGCACGTTGGACGATTCCCGTGACGTTTTGCACGTCCTCGGTCAACTCCGGAGCGGTCCAGCCCGAACCATCGTAATGCATCGTTATGCCCTTATAGACGCTGTTGTCGAAAGCACGACCTCCTACGACGACGTCGCACGGGCCGGAGCCCGAGACGGCGTTCAACATGATGACGACCGGATTCATGGGGATACTGATCCATTCATCGTTGGTGTTGCCGTCGTAGTGGAGGAGGACGCCGCCGACCGGATCTCCTCCGATAGTCATGTACCCGACTGCGTACACATCGTCGACCGATGACCCCCAGACCTCTTCAAGCTGCATGCTATTCGGGAAGGAGGGCAGTGTCATTTCCGACCAAGGTCCGTTCTTCGGACCTCGATAGATCTTCGACGTAAGCGCATCAGTCGCCAACAGGAACATGTCTGAGGAGTTTTCGGCCCAGAGGCCCGAGCATCCCCAGAGCGAACCGATGGCTGGCGTTCCAGTGACGGTAGACCACGTGCTTCCGCTGGTCAGCTCCAGCATGATGCAGTCGAAGCTCCACATCGGACCCTTCCCGACGGCATACGCCTCGGTCGGGCTCAACACCATCACGTTTGAAAGGCTTGATGTATTCGGAAGAGTCTGGTCGACCCAGTCGTTGCCGTCGTAGCGGACGATTTTGCCGGCGCCGTACGTTCCACCGACCACGAAGACATCCGTCTCGGAGAGGGCTTGCCCGCCCCAGACGAGATTCATGGCCGCGAGGTCCGGATCGTCGAGTTGCTGCCAGTTGGAGCAGGTCAGTCCCGGTCCAGATTGCCACGTCGGGCATTCCCCCCCGCCACCGGCACCACCAGCACCAGCCGAGCCGCCTTGGCCACCGAAGCCACCGGAACCGCCTGTCGCGATGGTTCCACCGGAACCGCCAGACGGACTTCCGCCTTGGCCACCGGTTCCGCCTGCGCCGCCCGTCGGACTTCCGCCGGACCCGCCGTTGCCTCCGATGTCGCCACCGGAACCAGCCGTACCTCCTTGGCCGCTGGTCCCACCGGTTCCGCCCATTGCGGATCCGCCGGTGCCAGCCACTCCTCCTGAACCGGTCGCTGTTGTCCCGGCACTTCCGCCTGTGTTCGTGGTCTCACTGCTGTCGCATCCCAGCACGGTCATCGACGCAAGTAGCATCGCGACCGTAACGAGGAGCAATGCGTTCAAGCGTCGTTCCATCACCGTACCTCCTGCAACTGATCGAGTTGTAAAAGTGCCGGAATCACGGCGTAATCCGCGGATTTCCGATCCTCTCCTCACTCCGTAGGATACCTCGCTTCTATCATGAAATCTGGGTTTTGTCAATCCTGTCATCCTTCCTGTTCTGTCGTTGCGAGGAGTGAATAGCAAGAACCTGGGCGACGCGGCAATCTCCCCCGGTCCGTACGGATAGGGAGATTGCTTCGCCGAGCCTCGCAATGACAGAGGGAGGGGTCCACGATGACAGACGGGATTGTGTTATACTTTCTCCCATATGGACCAACTCCCCCCTCGCTCCACGAGTCGACACATCCTCGTGATTCTCTGTGTCGCTGTCGTCGGCACGGCACTTATCCTCATCGCGTTGAACGCGTGGATGAAACAACCCGGCAGTCCCCTTGCCGTCATCGATCGGTATCAGGTCGGATATGAGCAGGGGTACAACGATGCACGTGAGCAGCTCCGGACCACCGGGCTTCTCCTTCCATCCGAGGAAACCCGTAGCTTCAACGGGACGGTCGTGTCCGTCGGCGACGGTTCCCTTGTCGTGCGGCAGACGAGCCTTGATACGAATCCGCGCGTGGATGACGTGCCGGATGAACGGACAGTCATCGTGACGTCGAGCACGAAGGTCGTGCGTCAGACGGACAAGGATTCCGTCGACCTCGAGAAGGAACTGAAGGCGTACGATGCCGCCGTGAAGACGGATCCGGAGATACCGATGCCGGACGCCGTCGTCAGCACGGACATGAAGCTTTCCGATATCCCGGTCGACGCGAGGGTCACGGTGTATGCGGATGAGGACGTGCGGCTTTTGGAGCAGGTCGTCGCGACGAGGGTTGTCGTGCAGGGCCAGCCGGTAGCGGAAACAGGACAGGAGCCGGTCGAGGAACCGGTGGAGTAATTTGACGGGATATTCGAAGGGCGGGTCAGACCCGCCCTTTTTCGATATGTCGTCTCGTCTCTTGTCTTGCTATACTGCCCCCGGCTCCTTTTGTTTCGGTGCGATGGCCATGATGAGGATGGGCAGGATGAGCCATGCCGTGCGCCCCTTGTCGCTCATGAAGATCTGTTTCGTGACATCCGTCAGGCCCTGCGTCATCTCCGGCGGCAGGAGCGTGAGCGTGACGCTGATGAGGAGCCCGACCTGCAGGATGCTGAAGACGATGGTCTGCCACCACGAGCCAGGCGCGCCGGAACGTCCGAGGGTCCGGAGCAGCGCGCTGCGCGAAAGCAGGAAAAAGAGCACCACGAAGACGCCGAGGAAGACGCTGATGCGCACGACCGCGTTCTCGCTGATGTTGACGTCGAATTGGAGGTTCGTGAGCGCCGGCGCGTTCGTCACGACCGCGAGCGACATGTAGATGCCGACGAGGATGACGATGACGCGGTCACGCCCGAGCGAGAGGCCGTATAGGAGCGCTCCGACCACGAAAAAAAGAAGGATGAATCCGTCCCACCCCGGATTGTTCCAGTTCAGGGACGTGAGATATCCGATGACGGCATCCATAGATGACGTCAGTATAGCACGTCACAGTCCTTCCCTCTTCAATCGCTCGACCACATCGCGCTGTTCCCTCGTCAACCGCTTCTCCACGATAGGTACGACGGTCACGAGCTGGTCTCCGCGGCCGCGCGACCGCAGGAACGGCACGCCTTTGCCGCGCAGCTTGAAGACCGTGCCGGGTTGCGTCGATTCGGGGATCTTGAGAGAACCCTGGCCGTCCACGGTCTCGATGTCCGTCGCACCGCCGAGGACGAGCATGGAATACGGGACATGGACCGTCGAGACGACATCGTTGCCTTCGCGCGAGAACGTCGGGTGCGCGCGGACCGTCACGCGGACGAACAGGTCGCCTTGCCTGCCGCCACGGCCGGGATGCTCCCCTGCCCCGGCGATCTTCAGCGCTTCGCCATCTGAGATGCCTGCAGGGATTTCCACCTTCATCTGGACCATTTTCCGCTCGATGCCCAGTCCTTTGCACGTGGTGCACGGATGCTCCGGAATCTTCCCGGTGCCGTGGCATTCAGGGCAGGTCGCGGTCGTCTGGAACGTGCCGAGCATGGTCCTCTGCGCGCGCGTGACGCTCCCCCGTCCACTGCACGTCTTGCAGGCCACGAGCGACGAACCCTTCGCCGCACCTTCGCCGCCGCAGGCCGCGCAGACGTCGTGTTTGTAGAGGGAGACGTCCTTGTTGACGCCGTGGACGGATTCGAGGAAGTCGAGCGCGACGTCCATCTGGATGTCACGGCCGCGCGTCTGCTTGGCGCCGCGTCCCTGGAACCCGAACATGCCGCCGAGGATATCGCCGAGGTCGCCGAAATCCTCAACGTTGATATTGAAACCCGACGGATCGAAACCGAATCCGCCACCGCCGAATCCCCCAGGGCCGCCCATCCCGCCCTGCTCGAACGCCGCAGAGCCGAAGCGGTCGTACTGGCCGCGTTTCTGCGGGTCGCCGAGGATCTGGTACGCCTCGTTCACATCCTTGAACTTCTGCGCATCCCCGCCCTTGTCGGGATGGTGCTCGTGCGCCAAACGACGGAAGGCCTTCTTGACGTCTTCCGGCGAGGCATCCTTCGGCACGCCGAGGATGGAATAGTAGTCTTTCCCCATCCGTCAAGCTGAAGCGGACGTTTCGTCCTGGTTCGTTTGTTCGTATCGCATATTCTCCCAATTCGCCATGTTCTTTCGGAGCTCGGTGATGAGGTCCTGCGCCGTGAAGCGGTTCAGGAAGATGCGACCGACGAGTTGGGCCTGATCGAGGCCATGCGCGTGCACGTGGCTCAAGAAATCGATGACGACTTCGCGTTCCTGCGAGGTGACCGAGAACGCGTTCACGTAACGCCCCTTCAGATCCTTCGGATCCGCGTTGACCTGGATATGTTTTGGCAGTGCCGGCCGTTGGTCGGGCATAGAGATGGATTGTTTCCCGTGCCTGTCGAAGGGGCACCGTAGCGGTAGCCCTCCGACATCCAGGTCGAGATTAAGCTTTTGATTCGAACTCCCCCTCCTTCGGCTCGTCGTCCGACGGTTTCGTCTCACCGTCCGACGGGGGCGCGTCCGGTGCGGGGGTCGTGGCGGCGTCGTTCTGTTGCTTCTTGTACATGGCCTCGCCGACCTTCTGACCCGCGGTCGCGAGCGCGTCGCCCGCCGTCTTGATGGCCGCGACGTCGTCGCCGTCCTTCACTTTCTTCAGCGCCTCGATCTTCTCCTCGACGTCCTTCCGGTCCGCCTCCGCAATCGTATCGCCCGCCTCCTTCAGCATCTTTTCGGTCGTGTAGATCATGGATTCGGCCATGTTCTTTGCCTCGATGAGCTCGTGGCGTTTCTTGTCGTCGTCCGCGTGCGCCTCTGCGTCCTTCTTCATCTTCTCGACCTCATCCTTCGAGAGGTTCGTCGACGCGGTGATGGTGATCTTCTGTTCCTTGTTCGTGGCCTTGTCCTGCGCCTTCACCGAGAGGATGCCGTTCGCGTCGATGTCGAACGTGACCTCGACCTGCGGGACGCCGCGCGGCGCCGTCGGGATGCCGGACAGGGTGAAGCGCCCAAGCGAGCGGTTGCCTTCGGACATGTCGCGTTCGCCCTGTAGGACGTGGATCTCCACCGACGTCTGCCCGTCGGCCGCGGTCGAGAAGATCTGCGACTTGGACGTCGGGATGGTCGTGTTGCGTTCGATGAGCTTGGTCATGACGCCGCCGAGGGTCTCGAGGCCGAGCGAGAGCGGCGTGACGTCGAGGAGGAGGAGCTCGCCCTTGATGTCTCCCTGGAGGTTGCCGGCCTGGACCGCGGCGCCGATGGCCACGACCTCGTCCGGGTTCACGGTCATGTTCGGCTTCTTGCCGAAGAATTTTTCCACGGCCTGCTGGACGAGGGGCATGCGCGTCATGCCGCCGACAAGGATGACCTCGTTGATGTCCTTCGGTTCGAGCTTGGCGTCGGCCATGGCCTTGCGGCACGGCTCGAGCGTCTTCTCGACGAGGTCGCCGACAAGCTCCTCGAGCTTGGCGCGCGAGAGCTTCAAGAGGAGGTGCTTCGGTCCACCCGCGTCCATGGTGATGAATGCCTCGTTGACCTCGGTTTCCATGGCGCTCGACAGCTCGATTTTCGCCTTTTCCGCCGCAGCCTTCACGCGTTGGAGCGCGAGCGTGTCCTTGGAGAGGTCGATGCCCTCGAGCTTCCGGTATTCCTCGACGATCCAATGGATGAGGACCTGGTCGAAGTCGTCGCCGCCGAGGTGGGTATCGCCGTTCGTGGCGCGGACCTCGACCGTGTTTTGGCTCGTCCCCGCATCGAACGCGATCTCGAGTACGGACACGTCGAACGTGCCGCCGCCGAGGTCGTAGACGACGATCTTCTCGTCCTTCTTGCGGTCGAACCCGTACGCGAGCGCCGCGGCCGTCGGCTCGTTGATGATGCGGCGAACGTTCAGCCCCGCGATTTCGCCCGCGACCTTCGTGGCTTGGCGTTGGGAATCGTCGAAATATGCCGGGACCGTGATGACGGCCTCGGTGATCTTTTCGCCGAGCTTTGTCTCCGCGTCGGCCTTCAACTTCTGGAGGATGTTGGCGGAGACCTCCTCGGGCGAGAAGTCCTTGCCGGACATGGTCACGCGCACGCCGTCGTCTTTTTGGACGATCTGGTACGGGAGCCACTTGAGGTCGCGCTGGACTTCGCCGTCGTCCCACCGGCGACCGATGAGCCGTTTCACGGAAAAGACGGTGTTCGTCGGGTTCACGACGGCCTGTCGCTTGGCAATCTGGCCGACGAGACGCTCGCCGGTCTTCGCGACGGCGACGATGGAAGGTGTCGTGCGGTTACCTTCCGCGTTTTCGATGACTTTGGGCTGACCGCCCTCGACCACGGCCATGCACGAGTTGGTGGTCCCGAGGTCGATTCCGAGGATCTTGGACATAGGATATTTGGATAGAGGTAAGAAGCAAGAAGTAAATAGCGTGAAGATGGGGTCAGGAGGGGTCTGTTGCGACGATGACTTTTGCGGGGCGGAGAAGCTTGTCGCGGATGCGCCAGCCGTCCTGGAGGACCTTGATGATGTCGCCCGGCGCGACGGTATCGGACGTTTCCTGTTCGACCGCCTCGTGGACCGTCGGGTCGAAGGTGCCGACCGTCAGGACCTTCTCGAGACCGATTTGGGCGAAAGCCGCTTCCCATAGATCGCGGACCGCGTGCAGGCCGATGATCCAGTTCTTCAGCGGCTTCTGCTGCTCGTCCGGCAGGTCGCTCACGTCCGGGGTGAACGCGAGCGCGGTCTCGTACTGGTCGATGGCCGGTAGGAGCAGCGAGAGGAGTTCCTCGTTCGCGTATTTCGTGAATTCCATACGCCGCCGATCCGTCTCCTTGATGAGGTTCTCGTAATCTGCCTTGCATCGTTTCCATCCGTCGAGATATTCCGCGCACCGCGTGCACTCGGTCTGAAGCCCATCGTCCGTTGTCCGTGGTTCGTCGTTCATACGTCGTCGTTCGTCGTTTCGTCGTCTTCCGCCAGGTGTTTTGCGGCCCGTAGGAGCGCGATGCCGCGCTGGTAGTCCATGCGCATGGGCCCGAGGATGCCGAAGAGCGACCCGTCGTGCATCGTGAGGAAGACGGAGCCGCATCCCTCGCCGAACGGGCAATCGCTGCCGATGAGCGGTGTCGGTTCGTCGAAGCGCATGGACGCGAGGCGATCGAGCGTCTCGTCCATCCGGTCCAACGTCTCGCCGAGATGCATGAGCCTGTCGCGGTCCATGAATTCCGGCTGCGAAAGCAGGTTGGCGATGCCGGCGGCATACGCGTGCATGTCGCGGTCCGCATAGAGCACGGCGTCGCGCGTCATCTCGGACATGGCGCGCGCCATGCGGCGGAGCGCGTCGGCTTTTCGTTCGAGTTCAGCCGCGGCGCGTTGCATCTCGAGTACATCCTTGCGTTGGAGGTCATATGCGCTCATCAGTTCCTCTAGATAGAACCTGTAGCCCTGTTCGGTCGGGAGTCTGCCCGCGGACGTGTGCAGTTGCAGCAGATACCCCTCCTCTTCGAGCACGCCGAACCAGTTCCGGATTGTCGCCGGACTCATGTCCAAACCGTACGTCTCCACGAGACGCTGCGATCCGACAGCCTCGCCGGTCTTGATGACGTCCTCGACCACGATGCGGAGGAGCTTTTTCAGCTTGTCATCCATGCGGTTAGCACTGTACCAGACAGACTGCTAACCATGCAAGGGTCGAAATCTGGGCTTATTTGAGGGATTTTACGAGTTCCTTGAACTGCCGCCCCCGGTCGAATTCATTCTTGAACAGACCGAAACTGGCGCATCCGGGCGAAAGCAGGATGACATCCCCTTTCCGTACGTCCTTCCGATGCGTCTCGACAGCTTCCTGCATGCTACCGACAATCGTGAACGGAACGCCAGCGCGTTTCAGCGCCTTGGAGTATTTCGCGAGTGCCGTCCCTTTGAACAGCGTGACGGACGCCCGTGCCTTCTTCATGACCTTCGCGACGTCGTCGTACGTCAGGCCCTTGTCCGCGCCGCCCGCGACGATACGGAGCCGCTTCGCGACCGGAGCGACGGCATGGATGGCGGCAATCGCCCCATCAGGAGATGTCGCGGCGGTATCGTTGATGTAACGAACACCATTGATGATCGCGACATCCTCTAGACGGTTTTCGAGTCCCCTAAACGACCGTGCTGCGGAACGGATGCCGGTCAGCGACGCTCCAGCCATCCGGGCCGCGAGCGCTGCCGCAAGGACGTTCATGGCGTTATGGTCGCCGAGGAGGCGGATATCCTTTCGTTTTATCAGTAGACCCTTCCGTCCTGTGATCGGGTCAGTCCAGCGCAGGTCCGTTTTCGTGAGCGTCGCGTCCGTCCCCCGCCGTGTCCCGAACATCAATGTCCGCGACGGCGCTTCTTTTGCGTAGGCCCGACATCTCGTGTCGTCCGCGTCGAAGATGGCGATGTCGTCGGGCATCTGGTGACGGAAAATCTGCGCCTTTGCTTCGGCATAGTCTTCCATGCCTTCATACGCGTCCATGTGGTCGCGCAGCAAATTCGTGAAGACGGCGATGTGCGGCGAAAGTCCGCGTGCCCCTGTCGATTCGAGGAGGAAACTCGAAAGCTCGAGGACGGCGACGTCGTTCCGCTTGACCTTATCGAGGAACGTGAGCGGCGAGACGAGGATGTTGCCGCCGACCCACGTCCGCTTTCCAGATCGCGTCAGCATCTCACCGATGAGCGCGGTCGTGGTGCTCTTGCCGCGCGTGCCTGTGATGCCCACGATGAGGCACGGGCACCGGTCCATGAACAGCGTGACGTCGGATTCGATACGTTTGCCAAGTTTGATGGCGAGCTTCATTTCCGGCGACGTCGCGCGGACGCGCGGGTTCCTCACGACCACGTCGGCCCAGCGCACGTCCTCCAGTCGATGCTTTCCGAGGATGAACCTTACGCGCTTGAACGTCTTGAGCGCCTTGACGTTCGTGCCGAGGTCCTTCGCCGTCTTGTGGTCCGTGACGCGGACCGTCGCGCCCTGACGCAAAAAATAGCGGGCGGCCGAGATGCCGCTCCCCTTCTCGAATTGACCGAGGCCGAGGATGAGGACGTTCATACGGAGGTCAGAAATCGCCACGGAGACGTGCGAGGCGGACGACGAGGATCGCCTTCCAGATTTGCCAGCCCATGTGGATATATTCTTTGAGCCCTTTCCAGAAGCCCACTTTCTGCATCTTGCGGACGATGGTCAAGCCCGGGAGCTCCACGGTCCCGTACGGAAGCCTACGGCTCCGGCAGTAGTAGTTCATGGCACCTTCCACCATGAATCCTTGGAGATAGCGGTCCGGGATGTCCTCGAAGACACGACGCTCGAGCGCGCGTTCGCCGCCGATGAGCGGGAGGAGCGCCGAGACTTTCATGAGGAACGTTCCGCGGTCGCGAATGCCGACACACATCGCCATCTTCCCGTCCAAGACCGGCTTCATGACCGTGTCGAGATGTTCGACCGAAAGGCCGTGCAGGTCCGCGTCGCAGAAGAAGATGACAGGCGCGTCCGTATGCGAGACGCCGTGCATCATGGCCGCGCCCTTGCCGTGCTTCCATGGGAACTGGTGGACGAGCGAGGCGCCGTTCTGTCGCGCGATATCCGCCGTGTGGTCCGTGGAGCCGTCGGAAATCACGATGACGTCGCGGAAGCGTCCGGAGTCGGCGAGCGTCTTCACGATGGGACCGATAGTCTTTTCCTCGTTGAAGGCCGCGACGATGGCCGCGACCGGTTTTGCAGACGTATTCATGCGCGACGTGAGAGCTCGTAGCGGATCTCCTCGAGCTTGCGGAGGGCATTCTTGGACTGGTCGAATTTCGAGCGGAGGTTCCCGGTGAGGTCCATGGCGAGCAAGACGCCGACGACCTTTCTGCCTGCGACATAGAGCGACTCGACCGCTTTTCGGTCGCCAGCCGTCGCTTTCAGGACCGCGAGACGCGCGAACTCGCCCACGACATCCGACAGGCCTCCGATGACGGATTCGGGGTCGGTGACCGACAGATCCGCGTCTTCGAGTGTCCCGTGCGTGACGAACCGATGGAACAACAGCGCTTCGCAATGCTCTTCAAGCGCTGCAAGCCACGGTCCATCCGATGCGAGCGCCGGATCCTTGCGGACGAGCGAGGCCCCGGTCTTGTAGGCTTTCGCTGCGGTCGCGAGTTCCTTCTCCGCCGTCCGGACGTCATCCCGCTGGAGCGCGAAGATAGAACGCTTCGCCGAGGAAATCAGCGTCGCAGCATGCTCATGGATGCTCCGACGCTCTTGCGCACGCGTCCGTTGCCGCGCGATGGTTCGTTTGAAGGTGATGCGTGTCATAGGTCTGTAGGATGCAAGGTTTCTTCGTAGGTCTGCACGATGCGGTCCGTGATGCGCTCCCACGAGTAGAGTCTTCGGATGACGTCGCGCGCGCGTTCGCCGCGGATACGGACGAGGATCGGATCGGACAGGAGCCACTCGAGCACGCGGGAGAGTTCGCGGGTATTGCCGACGGGATATGCGACGCCCGAGTGGTCGACAAGCTCGCGGTTCGAGGCGATGTCGCTCATCACGACGAGTCGGCCGTGCGACATGGCTTCTAGGATGGTGACGGACAGCCCCTCCGAACGCGACGGGTGGATGAGCGCATAGCAATGCGCGAGGAGCTGCTCGAGCTCTTCGCCGGATCGCCGTCCCATCAGTACGATGCGCGGATCCGGTGCGGTCAGGCGCTTGAGCTTAGCTTCGTACGTGACCGTGTCGTAGGTCGCATCGCCGACGATGAGGAGCTTCTTGTCCGTCGCGAGCGGAAGGAACGCCGTGATGGCGTCTTCGTGTGCCTTCACCGGCACGAGGCGCCCGAGCGTCATGAGATAGCCGTTCGGTTCGAGCCCGAGCCGCTTGAGGTGCGACGTCCCGATGGAGCGCCTCGGTATCTCGACGCCGTTCGGAGCATGCACGACGCGTCGACCGAACATCGCTTCGCAGAACAGCTGGAGGTCATGGGAAACGGCGATGGTCCGGTGCGGGAAGCGGCACGCGGCGTATTCGCCGAACGCGAGCGCGACCCGGGCGAACCATGACCATTTCTCGTGGAATTGGTCACGCGCATGGATGGTGCAGATGACTTTTGCGCGCGGCTTGAGCACGCGCGGAATCCACGCAAGGATGGACGGTCCGACGCCGTGGTAATGGATGATGTCGACGTGTTGGAACAGGATGTGGACGGTCGAGAGGAACACGTGGACGATGGCCTCGAGGTTCTTGGTCCGGATGGTCGGCAACGTGATGAGGCGAATGCGGTTCCATGTCTTCCGTCGTTTAGGGTTCGAATACGGTCGGACGTACACGGACACGTGGTGGCCGCGGGATTCCAAGTGTGTCGCGAGGCGTTCCACATGAACCTCAATACCGCCCCCGAACGCCTGTGAGGCCGGAATCCCTTTCGCTCCGAGCATCGCGATACGCATCTCCCTTGATGTTTTGTAGAAAATCAGCTAATATCTTACCGCAAAAGAGGAATGTCCTCAAACATCTCTCCCCGCAATCTCTGCACCCCCTGTCATCCCGAGCGAGTCCGCGAGCCGAGGGAACCCTTCAGACTCATGAAGGGATTCCTCCGCTCCCTCGTCGGACTCGGTCGGTCGGAATGACACAATGCTTGACCCGGTAGCTCAGTTGGTAGAGCAGTGGCCTTTTAAGCCAACGGTCGTGGGTTCAATCCCCACCCGGGTCACCAACGCAAAACGCCCCATACACGGGGCGTCTTTCGTTGAGTGGTCCGTTCCCTATGCAATGTGGCAGAAAGGAAGACCCGCCTTATCCCATGTCCAGCAACTTGAGCCAGCGTTCTGCCAGCGCGCTGCCGTCGTCCGTTGGGAATCCTTCATGGAGGCGTTTGCCGCAACGGTGGCGGCACTGGTCGTCATGCAGGCC
Source organism: Patescibacteria group bacterium (assembly GCA_018830865.1). Classification (GTDB taxonomy): domain Bacteria; phylum Patescibacteriota; class Patescibacteriia; order 2-12-FULL-60-25; family 2-12-FULL-60-25; genus JAHJRN01. The sequence continues at coordinate 42,810 of JAHJRN010000011.1, forward strand.
TTCCACGATGGCGTTCAGGAGATGCTCGGGAAAATCCGTCGAATCCTGTCGGACGGTCTCGACCACGATCTTGCTGACGTTCTTCTCCTGGTGGCTCCCGGGGATGGGCACGAAGATGGCGGGCTTCGAGAGCGCGGCCAGCTCGGAGATGCTGCCGATGCCTGCGCGCGAGATGACGAGGTCCGCGGCTGCGTACGCGTCGAGCATGGCTTTTTCGTCGAGGAACTCGATTTGGCGGTAGCCCTCGCTCTTGAGGTCGTTCCCCTTTTCTTTTCCGGTCATATGGATGACCTGCGTCACGGACAAGAGCCGTGCGAGGATGGACCAGAGCGCTTCGTTCATGGCTTTCGCTCCGGTCCCTCCGCCAACGAAGAAGACGACCGGCCTTTTGGGATCGAGACCGAAGACCTTCACGGCAACGTCGCGGGATGGGACCGGGACGCCGTGGAACCGACAGGGGGTCGGGACGCGCGTACTCTTCACGCCGAAAAACGGCTCCGTATCGTAGCGGAACGACGTCGTGACGGATGCACAGCGCGAAACCACGGCCCGATTGGAGAGTCCTGGTTCTGCATCCAGCTGATGGACCACGCATGGGACATGGTTCCGTAGGGCGGCTTTGATGACCGGGACGCCCGTGAAGCCGCCGGCTGAAGCGATGAGCGATGGCTTCACCTTCGCGATGAGCTCACGCGACGCTTGCTGCGCCTGGAGATACCTGAAGGGCCACGTGAACCAAGAGAGGCTCGGGTGGCGCGTCAGCTTGGCGACGGGGATGGGATGGAAATCCACACCTTCGTTAAAGAGGACCGCGCGTTCAGGTCCTTCCGGCGTCCCGGCCCATGCGAACCACAACGTCGGCTGGCGGCGTTTCATCTCGCGCATGACCGCGATAAGGGGCGTGACTGGACCCATGGTCCCTCCGCCGACGAACAGGGCTGTAATCATATGAGGAGAAGCGTATGAGGTCTAGCGTTGAGGTCAGAGTCGAGTGGTCTGTCGAGAGACGGAGGCGACGATGCCACAACCTGTCGCGAGGGCGATGAGCGCGGAACTGCCGTAACTGACGAACGGCAGCGTGACGCCCGTGATGGGCATGAGGCCGATCATGGATGCGACGTTGAAGAAGGATTGCAGTGCGATCCATCCGGCGATACCTGTAACGAGATAGGTCCCGAATGCATCCGGCGCATGGCGTGCGATGGTAAGGCACCTCCAGACCAGCGCCACGATGGCCGCCAGGAACGTGACGGCGACGATGAATCCCAGCTCTTCCGCGATGATGGCGAAGACCGAATCCCCCGCCACCTCCGGCAGATAGAGATATTTTTGGCGAGAATGTCCGTAGCCGAGCCCGAACAGGCCGCCGGATCCGATGGCCAGGTACGCTTGGTTGATGTGGTACCCGATGCCGCTCGGGTCGAGTTCCGGATGCAGGAACGTCATGAAGCGTTGCGCGCGATACGGCGTGAGTCGGATGAGGAGCGCGACGAGACCGACACCTGCGGCGCCGAGCCCCACGAACCAGATAAGGGGCGCCCCGGCGACGAAATACGCGAGAAGCGATGCGCCGGCGATGACCATGGTCGAGCCGGTGTTCGGCTGTTTGATGAGCAGGAGCATGACGACGCCCATGATTCCGAGGAACGGGAGCAGGCCGCGCTCGAGCGTCTTCACGTCGCGTTCATGTCGTCCGGCGAGCCACGCGGCGACGTAGACGAGGAACGTGACCTTCACGAATTCCGACGGTTGGAAGCTCAGGAACCAGATCTTCACCCAGCGCGAGGAGCCGCCGATATGCAGGCCGATGCCCGGGACGTAGACGAGGATGAGCAGGACGATCGTCGCGATGAGCGCCGGCATCGCGAGGCGCCGGAGGAGACGGTAATCGATGAGCGACATGACCGCGAAGATCGCGATGCCGGGGAGGATGCCATTGATCAGTTGATGCTTGAAATACCAGAGGCTATCACCGTACTTCTGGTGCCCGAGCGGGCCGCTCGCGGACATAAGCACGACGATGCCGAAGAGCGTGAGCCCAGCGACGAGCCAGATAAGGATTTTGTCGGGGGGCCGGACGTTGCGCATGCGGTCACGTGCGGTCGATGAGCGCGATGGCGACGCCGATCCAGGCACAGACGAAGGACACCACCCAGAACCGCATCACGATTTTCGGTTCGCCCCATCCGATGGCTTCGAGATGATGATGCAGCGGTGAGCTGCGGAAGATTTTTTTGCCGTTACGCAACTTCTTGGACGTGACCTGCATGAGCACGGACGCGGATTCGACGACGAACGGCAGGCCGATGAGCGGCAGGAGCAGGGGTTGGTTCGTCAGCATGGCGACGATCCCGAGCACCGTCCCGAGCGCCATGGCGCCCGTATCCCCCATGAAGAACGCGGCCGGTGTCACGTTATGCCAGACGAACGCGAGCAAAGCCCCGAAGATGGCGGCGCAGAACGCGGCGAGGTCTACCTTTCCTGTCGAGAAGGCGATGACGCCGTAAGCACCGAACGCCGCGAGGAGCGTTCCGCCCGCGAGGCCGTCGAGGCCGTCCGTCTCGTTCACGGAGAAGGACGTCGCGACGATGACGAAGGCGAAAAACGGGATATACCAGAGGCCGAACGGGATGTCGCCCGCGAACGGGATATGCACGACGTCCCAATCGAGTTTCGTGAAGAACCAGACGGCGGCGACGAGGGCGATGAGCGTGTAGGAGAGGAGTCGGTGCCGCATGCGGAGTCCGCCGCCTGCCGGACCGATGCGTCGGATGTTGAAATAGTCGTCCACGAGACCGACGAGCGCGGCCGCGACGAGCGCGCCCAGCGGTAGGAGCGTCTGTCCGCGCGAGAGGAAGTTCAGCTGGCATGCGGCATCGAGATGCAGCCAGTCGCATCCGCCCGCGAAAAAGAGGATGACTGCGCTGACCGTGACCCAGATGACGACGCCGCCCATGGTCGGGGTGCCGGCCTTGGCAGCGTGGAGTTTCGCCGCGATTGGCGCTGACGCCGCGTCGCGGATGGTCTTGCCCATCTTGTGGCGTTTCAGCCAGCGGATGAACCACGGGGTCCACACGAGGGCGATGCCGAAGCATAGTACGGCGATGACGAGGATTTTGAGGATGTCCGCGATGGCGGGGGTCATAATCGATCAGGCGTTGACGAGGATGAGGAATACGGTCGCGGTGGCCCAGATGGCCATGGAGAGCGCGCCGATGGCCACGATGGTCCGGCTTGCGTGCGTGTCCTGACGATGAAAGCCGAGCGCGAGGAGGACGTCGAGGAGCAGCATCCCGAGCGCGAATCCCGGGACCGTGAAGGCCCATGGCCAGGAGCGGACATCATCGATGCCGAGATAGACATTGAAATGAAGGACCGTCACGCCGGAACGCCAGGCATCCGGGAGGACGCGGACGAGGTACAGGACACTGATACCGACATACAGAACGACCGTTCCGACGGTCGTCCAGCGCACGAACGGATCCTGAATGGCCCGCTTCGCGGAAAATCGCCACTCCTCCCACCGCATGGATGTATCGTAGGGCATCCGCGGCTTCGAGGAAAGGGGCGCGTCAGGCCGGTCTGTTGATGACCTTCGTGATCGATGGGACGCGTTCGCGTATCGTCTCCTCGATGAGGCCGGAGACGGTCAGGTCCGCCATGGGGCATCCGGCGCACGCTCCGTGTAGGCGCACGGTTACGACCCCGGTCGACATGTCGATATCAAGCAGTTCGACGTCCCCTCCATGGAGCGCAAGCGCACCGCGAATCTCGAGCAATGCGGCCTCCACGTCGGCCTTTAGGGATGTCGCGTCTGGTATGTCCATACGTCGCTAAACTACGCTTCTGCGCTCGCCTTGACAAGAAGCCCATGTTTCCGTATGATTCCGCCACTCGATATTCATCATCTATGGCACATAAGAAAGCGGGAGGCTCCACAAGTTACGGTCGCGATTCCCACGGTCAACGTCTGGGCGTGAAGAAGTACGCAGGCTCGTTCGCGAGGACTGGCAGCATCATCGTGCGTCAGCGCGGGTCCAAGATCCGACCCGGCACGAACGTCAAGATGGGCTCCGACGATACGCTTTTCTCGGTCGCGGACGGCATCGTCTCGTTCTCCGAGCGGACAGTCCGTCGCTACACGGGCGCGTTCAAGACCGTGAAGTTCGCCAACGTGACCCCGCTTCCCGCCAAGACGAAAGAGGTCAAGGCATAAACATCAAAAACCCCCGCCCATCGGCGGGGATTTTGTCTGTCGTTGCGAGAAGCGAGTACGCGAGCGACGCGGCAACCTTACCGAAATCCTTCGGTCGAAGAATCAATGTAAGATTGCTTCGTCGTCGAACTCCTCGCAACGACGGATTGTTATGACATCGTCGGGGAGTGACTTATCGTCTCCCCCGTTTCACCGCGGCCTTCATGAAGCCGAGGAACAGTGGATGCGGATGGAACGGGCGCGTGAGGAATTCGGGATGGAATTGCGAGGCGACGAAGAACGGATGTTTTTGGATTTCGACGATTTCGGCGAGTTTTCCATCCGGCGAGACCCCCGAGACGACGAGACCTGCCTTCTCGAGCTCCTCTCGGAAGATCGGATTCGCCTCGTAGCGGTGGCGGTGCCGTTCGCTGATGGTTACGCGGCCGTAGAGCCGGTGCGCCAAGCTCCCTTTCTTAAGCACGCACGGATACGACCCGAGCCGCATGGTGCCTCCGTAGTCCTTGTCCTTCATCTTTCCTTCCTGCTCGTCCATGAGATGGATGACCGGGTGTTTGGTCTTCGGGGCGATTTCGGTCGTGTTCGCATCCTTCCAGCCGAGCAGGTTCCTCGCCGCTTCGACGGTCGCGAGCTGCATGCCGTAGCAGAGGCCGAGATACGGGATGCTCTTCTCGCGGACATACTTGATGGCCGCGAGCTTGCCTTCGATGCCACGTGTGCCGAATCCTCCCGGGATGATGACCCCGTCGAGTGACCGGAGCGTCTTGGCGAGCGTCGCAGGCCTCGATTCGAAGTCTTCGCTGTTCAGCCAAACGATCTCGGGCTTGCGACCGACGAACCATGCCGCGTGTTTGATGGCCTCCAACACGGAGAGATATGAATCCGTCAGCACGAAATCCCCGGTGCTGAAGTACTTGCCGACTACGCCGATGCGTACGAGCTTCCGGCTCTTTCCGATGCGGGTGAGCAGGTCCTTCCATGGCTTCATCCGAGGGGGACGGGTCCGCAGGCCAAGCTTCATCACGATGCGTTCGTCGACATGTTCCTTGCGGAAGAACGCCGGGACTTCATAGATGGACCCCACGTCCGGGGCGGCAATGACGTCTTCGGTCGCGACGTTGCAGTTGACGCTCAATTTGCGTTTGCGCGGCGCGTCGATGGTGTGCGTCGAGCGACAGATGATCATGTTCGGCTGAAGGCCGACGCCGTTCAAGGTCCGCACGGCGTACTGCGTTGGTTTGGTCTTCATCTCGCCGATGCTGTTGGGTACGGGTAGGTAGCTCACAAGCACGACGAGTACGTCCTTGGGCGCTTCGAGGTGCATCATGCGGCACGCCTCGAGGAACATGATATTCTGATATTCGCCGACGGTTCCGCCGACCTCCACCAGCGTCACGTCCGCGTCCGCGAGGTCCGCCGCGGCCCGGATGCGTCCGATGATCTCGAGCGGGATGTGCGGGACCGCCTCCACCGTCTTGCCGCCGTACCCGAGCGACCGCTCGCGCATGATGACCGAAAGGTAGACGCTTCCGGATGTCATGCAACTCAAGTGGCCGAGGTCCTCGTCGAGGAACCTTTCGTAGTTCCCGAGATCCTGATCGGTCTCGAGTCCGTCGGTCGTCACGAAGACCTCCCCGTGTTCGATGGGGTTCATGGTCCCCGGATCCACGTTCAGGTACGGGTCGACCTTGATGGCCGTGACCTTGAGGCCTCGCGCCTTGAGGAGCGCCCCGATGGACGCCGTGGCGACACCTTTTCCGACCCCGCTCATGACCCCTCCGGTCACAAATATGAAACTCCTACGCTTTCGAGCGCGGTGTCGTCGTGTCCCCATATGGGATTTAATTATAGCAGACCGGGAGGCATGACGCTCGTGACCGAGGACGACCCCGTCAGTTCCAGGGCCTTCTTGAGAAGGACATCGAGATTACGGTAGCCCGAGACGGCTCCGACTTCCGACGCCGGGAACCACCGGGCTTCCGTGATTCCTTCTTCTCCGGGCAGGTCTTCCTTCGCGTCAGGAGGCGCCTCGAACAGGAACAGGTGGACGGACTTGTCGATGACGGTCTTGCCGCGACGGAAACGAAAACTCGTACGACCCAGCGGCGACACGTATCGGAGTCCGGTCAGGCCGGTCTCCTCGCGGATCTCGCGGATGGCCGTCTCTGCCAAGGTCTCCCCGAGTTCTTGGTGCCCCTTCGGAAACGTCCACTTCCCGAACGGATCCTTAATGAAGAAGAAGTCTACCTTCATGTCGCGGATGCGGAAGATGATGCCGCCAGCCGAAAGCTCGCGCCGGTGATGCCGTCGTCTATTCGGTGCCGGTTTTTGGCGCCGCTTGCCCCGTCGTGAGGAGCTCGACGGCTTTGTCTTGTTGGGGGTCGCGTTGTTCATTGAAGTCTTCTTCGGTTCGTTCGACGATGATGTCCGGTTCGATGCCGATGTCGTTGATGGAGCGTCCGTTCGGCGTCAGCCATTCCGCGATGGTGATTTTCACTGCCGTCCCGTCCGCGAGGTCCGTGTAGTCCTGGACCGACCCCTTGCCGAAGGTCTGCGTGCCGACGATGGTGGCGACGCTGTAGTCCTGTAGGGCTCCTGCGACGATTTCCGACGCGGACGCGGACCCTCCATCCACGAGCACGACCGTGGGCAACCCCTTTAGTCGCGCCGAGCCGGTTCCGCGATACTCGTCCGTGATGGTCCCCTGCCGCCGCTCCGATACGACCGTCCGGCTTCCGACCCATTCGCCCGCCACGTACGTGGCCCGGTCGAGGAATCCGCCCGGATTGCTGCGTAAGTCGAGGATGATGCCTTTCGACCCCTTCACGACGATCTCGTCCGCCGCCTTCGAGAATTCGACGGAGGTATCCGAGTTGAAATGGTTGATGCGGATGACCGCGATGTCGTCCTTGAGGTATTCGACGCTCACGCTCTTCACGACGATCTCGTCGCGGACGATGGAAATTTCCTTCGTCCCGTCGTTCCGTCCGATTGTGAGAGTCACGGTCGTGCCCTTCGGCCCTCGGATGATGGCGACGGCTTCTTCGACCGACATGCCTTCGGTGGATGTCGCATCGACCATGAGGATGGCGTCTCCCGGCAGGAGGCCCGCCTTCGCCGCCGGCGTCTCCGGCAGCGGAGCGATGACGCGCAGCTGATTGTCGCGAATGCCGATCTCCGCGCCGATGCCTTCGAATTTACCTTCGAGCGACTTGGCGAATTCCTCCGCGACGGACGGCTCGAAGAAGTTGGTGTATGGATCGCCCGTCGACGCGGCAAGCCCGTGCATGGCGCCATACAGCATCGCTTTGTCGTCGAGCGGCTGCTTGTAGTACTTCGTCTTCAGGAGGTCCCACAGCGTCCAGAACTGTTGGAAATCGATGGTACTCGTGACCGTGGAGGGCGCGTCGCTCCCGATGCCACGGACTCGGAAGAACGTCGTCGCTCCGGTCTCGGCGTCGGCTTCCGAGAGCGCAACGCGGTTCCCGATGCCGAACGACACAATGGCGACGATAACCGTCACGGCAAGCCAGAACCTCGTGGTCCGGACAGGACCCTGGAAGGACTCCATACTGGGATGAGGGTATCGGGGGAAAAGGCCGAAGTCAAGGG
>JAHJRN010000050.1 GCA_018830865.1 Patescibacteria group bacterium
ACCCGATCGAGTTCGTCTACGAATCGAAGAAGTCCATTTTCCGCCAGCGCGAAGTCGGGCAGAACACGAAGAGCTTCGGCAACGCCCTCAGGGGCGCGCTCCGGCAGGACCCCGACGTCATCCTCGTCGGCGAGCTGCGCGACCTCGAGACGATCTCCCTGGCCATCACCGCCGCCGAGACCGGCCACCTCTGCTTCGGAACGCTGCACACGAAAGACGCACCCTCGACGATAGACCGCATCATCGACGTCTTCCCTCCGCACCAGCAGACCCAGATCCGCGTCCAGCTCGCGGTGACGCTCATGGGCGTCGTCACGCAGCTGCTTTTGCCGCGCGCCGACGGCGCCGGCCGCATAGCGGCGCGCGAGGTCATGGTCGCGACGCCCGCGGTCATGAACCTCATCCGGGAAGGCAAGACCCACATGCTCTACGGCGCGATCGACACGGGCGCCAAATCCGGCATGGTCTCGATGGACCAAGCCCTCGCCTCCCTGGTCAAGCAGGGCCTCATCAGCCTCGACGAGGCCGCCAAGCGCGCCCACAGCGTCAAGTCGCTCGAGCAGCTGACCGGACGCAGGATCGACGTCAACAAAGCCGTGTCGATGTGAGCGGCTCCATGGACAGCACGGAGAAGCTCAAGCTGCTCAAGACCGTCAAGCTGCTCTCTTCCATCCCCGACGACCAGCTCGTGAAGCTCGGCGACTTCCTCGCCCCCGAGGACTTCGCGGACGGCAGCACGATATTCGAAGAGGGCTCGCCGGGGGACAGCCTCTACTTCATCTCCAACGGGCACGTACGCATCGCCAAGAAGCTGCGCACGAAGGAGAAAACGGAAACGCGGTTCAAGGAGCTCGCGATCCTCGGGCCCGGCAACTGCTTCGGCGAGATGGCGCTGATCGAAAAAGTCAGCCGCTCGGCCGACGCCATCGCCTCCGGCGACACGGTCCTGCTGCGGCTGGGGCGCGCGGAGCTCGACGAGTGGCTGAAATCAAATCCCGAGCTGGCGATGGGCTTTTTCGCGCAGCTCGTCGAGATGCTGTCCGGACGCCTGCGCAACTCCTCCAACGAGCTGACGCTGCTCTTTGATCTCAGCCACCTCCTCCTCGAGGCCTTCGCCAGCCCCAAGGAGCTCCTCGACAAGGTCATGACCCGCATCATGCAGTACCTCGTGGGGGACTGGTCGGCCGGCGCCTATGTCTACAACGAGTTCAACGCCGAGATGGACCTCATCGACGTCGAAGGAGACTACAACGACGTCAAGGATTCGCTCACCATCGACGAAAAACCGAAGACCAGCCGCTGGACAGACGACGCGACCTATCAGGTAATATTCCCCGGCAAAAAGCGCATGATGGGCTATCTCGTCTTCCACCGTAAAACCCCGCTCGACGGCGAGGAGCAGAATGAGTTCACGCGGACCATGACGACGACGGCGCGGCTGATCACCTCGGCGCTCGAGAACATCGCCTACCGCACCGAAGACGTCCTGCGAGCGCGCCTCAAGAAGAGCGCCAGCCTCGGCGGGGGATACTGAGCATGGCCGCGACACCGCAGCAGCAGGGCAAGTATTTCAAGGGGCTCGCCGTGCTCGCCGCTCGCACGGCCGAAGAGAAGAAGGGCGAAAACATTCTCCTGCTCCACATCCGGCCCGTCAGCACGATCGCCGACTACCTGCTGATCGTCAGCGCGACCTCTCCGGCCCATATACGGGCGATCGAGGAGGCGGTCCGGGTCCGGCTCAAGACCGACGGGGAGAACCCCGGCCGCCGGGACGGCCGCCAGAGCGACATCTGGCGCGTGCTCGACTACGGAGGCCTGCTCGTCCATCTCATGCATCCGAAGGCGCGCGATTTTTATTCTCTCGACAAGCTGTTCCACAACGCCCGGCCGGTGGAGTGGCTCGTCCCGCCCAAGAAAAGCGCACCCCAAAAAAGCGTACCCAAAAAAGCGGCGAAGAAAAAGAAGAGCAAGACCGTGCGAAAGACCAAGGCCGTCCGGAGACGCGCGCATGACTGAGCTGACAGACGTCCTAAAAACAGCCGTCCAGATGGGCGCCAGCGACGTCCACATCGTCGTCGGCCGGCCGCCCATGATCCGCCTGCACGGCGACATCCAGCCGGTGCAGGGTCTTCCCGCGCTGTCCGCGGACGAAACGAAGAAGATGGTCTACTCGGTCCTCTACGAGGGCCAGCGCGCCCGCTTCGAGGCGGACATGGAGCTCGACTGCTCCATTGCCCTGACGGGAGTCTCGCGCTTCCGCGTCAACGTCTACCAGCAGCGCCGGGGCGTCGGCGCGGTCTTCCGCGTCATCCCCTCCAATATCCCGACGCCGCAGGAGATCGGACTGATGCCGTCGGTGCTCAAGCTCCTCAACGAGCCGCGCGGCCTCGTCATCGTGACCGGACCGACCGGCTCGGGCAAGTCGACGACGCTGGCCTCCCTCATCGAGACGATCAACACCCAGCAGCGCAAGTCGATCCTGACGATCGAGGACCCGATCGAATTCGTCTACGACGACAAGCAGTCGATCATCCTCCAACGCGAGGTGGGGCAGAACACGAAATCCTTCGGCGAGGCTCTGCGCCACGCCCTGCGCCAGGACCCCGACG
>JAHJRN010000012.1 GCA_018830865.1 Patescibacteria group bacterium
AGACGAAAGTATCTGTACCTATTCGTCGGAGAGATTGTTTGGAAGTTCAACCATCGTCGCCAATCTCTCAAAGACCAAGAACGAACCCTCATCGGGCTCGTTCTTCCTAAGAGTTTGGTGGCATGAAACAGGGATTACCCAAGAAAAAGAACGCCAAAAAGCGCCAGCATAACAACACGGAAACGCGGGCCTGTCAACGCGTCGAGAGGAGCGCGCCGATGGTGGTCGGACCGTGCGGCGGTCGGTCAAGGGGGGTCTGGCGCATCGCCTCGTCCACGAACGCGCAGGCCGCCTCGAGGACGTCCGTGGTAACCGTTAGGCGCAGGACATCTAAGATGGGCGCACGACGCATGAACGCGAGCGCCTTGACCGGCCCGGATACGAGGCCTGACGAACGATCCGCCGTCGGCGCAAACCCGATGAGATCCAACAATTTTAGACTCGCGGCCGCATGAAGGAGCCGCCCGCGTTCCGGTGTCGTCGCATCCGGAAGCGACGAAGCGGCTTCGCGCACGTCACGATACAGGTCGAAGATGCGCGGGTCCGCGATGCCGGGCCGGGTCAACGAGGCGATGAGGTCGGAAAACGCGCCGAGGACCGCGAGACCTCCGAGACGGAACCGTGGAAGCGCGTCCGGGACACGGGACGCCACGGCGAGCTTATCGAACGCCTTGCCGTGCGCGATCATGACATCCGCTTCGGAGAACGGTTCGAGATGCCCCGCCTGCTTGGACGATGCGTTGGACGAACCGCGTGCGACAGCGACCAAGAGGCCGTGTTCCCGCCCGTACATCACGATACGCCGATCCTGTTCCCGGAACGGCTCTTTCTTGAGGATGAAGACGCGGTCACGAAGATAGGGCACGGGTCGTGGGTGGTTTGTGATGAGTGGAAAGTAGGCTGTCCCGACCTCTACCGACCACTCACTACCAACTACAAACTACTCACCGTCCCCTGTCCAGCCATGACTGGAGGATCGCCGCGGCTGCGAGGTCATCGCGCTTGCCGGATTCGCCGCGTTCGCGCTGCTGCGTCGCCGCCAGTTTTGACGACAACGTCTCGTCCGCCTCAACGACAGGAAGGCCCTGCGCCTTCACGTCCTCGATGAACGCACGGATGGTTTTTGCCTGATTCGTCTCGCGTGACTGCTTGCCGAGCGGTCGCGGGACACCTACGACAATGGTCCCGACACCCTCACGTTCCGCAATCTCATGGATGCGTCGCAGGAGGTCTAGGCGGTCTTCGCCCGGCAGCTCAGCCCAGGGGCTCGCGATGCAGGACTCCGTGTCGCCGAGTGCGACACCGACCCGTTTGCCCCCGAAATCGATGCCTAGGACGCGCATACTCATCGGTCCGGCCACGGCGTGATGAGGTCGTACCCCTTCTTCGTCACGGCGATCGTCACCTCGAAATGTGCCGCCGGCGACCCGTCCTTCGTCACGATGGTCCACCCGTCGTCCTTCATGTGGACCTTCCAGGAACCGAGCGCGACCATAGGTTCGATCGCGAGGACCATCCCCTCCTCCAACCGAACGCGGGGCGCGCGCGGTTCGCGATAGTTCGGGATCTGCGGTTCCTCATGCACATCATGCCCGACCCCGTGGCCCACGAGGTCACGGACGATACCGTAGCCGCCCGGCAAAAGCCGGTCCTCGATGGCCGCGCCGATATCCGCCACGGTCGCGCCCGCCTTCACGGCCTTCAATCCGCACACGAGGGCATCGCGCGTATCCGCCACGAGACGCTTCACATCCGGCTTTACGTCACCGATGAGCACGGTCGTCGCCATGTCCGTCGCGAGCCCTTCGTACCACATGCCCACGTCGAGACTTACGATATCCCCATCCTGCAGAAACCGTTCCGGCTCCGCGAGGCCATGCACGACCTCGTCGTTGACCGAAATGCAGACGGCGGACGGGTACGGTGGATCCTCCGATGAGATCCTATATCCCAAAAACGACGGTTTTCCGCCGGCTTTCACCATCTCGTCGCGGACCATCCGGTCCAACTCGAGCGTCGACGTCCCGACACGGCATGCTCCTGCCGCGTGCCGCAGGATATCCGAAAGGATGGCACCACCGCGCTTCAGCGTCTTGATATCGGACGGTGTCTTGATGAGGGCCATGGCTATTCGGTGAACCCGAGCTTGCGGATCTTCTTCAGGATATCCTCAAACACGTACGGGATGGCCTGCTCGCCGTTGATGGAGAGGAGGACGCCACGCTGTCGATAATAGGTCGCGAGCGGCTCGGTCATGAAATGGAATCCCGCGAGCCGTTTTCGGATCACGTCCTCGGTGTCGTCGGCGCGCTTGACGAGATGTCCACCGCAGATTACGCAGACCCCAGGCTTGATGGGCGGCGCATAGGTCTTATGGTAGACCTGTTTGCATCGGCGACACTGGAGGCGTCCCTGCAGACGCCGTACCGCCTCCTTATCGGAAATCTTGATCTGGATGGCGAGATTCAACTTGGCGATGCGGTCGAGATGTGTCGCTTGCTCCACGTTCCGCGGATACCCGTCAAGGACGTACCCGCGTGAAATGTCGACACGCTTCAGGTGGTGCGTGACGATGGCGTCCACGAGTTCGTCGGACGCGAGCGTCCCGCTTTCCACGAACGGTTTTACGAGGCGCCCGAGCGAGGTCCCTTGGGAAATCTCGGCGCGGAACATGTCCCCTGCACCGATGAGCGGGACGTCAAAACAATCCGCAAGGAGTTGCCCTTGCGTCCCCTTCCCGCATCCTTGCGGGCCGAACAATGTCGCACGAAGTCGTTTTCTGGTCACAGGCGCGAGATGAGATAGATGCCGAGGAACGGGATGGCGGTACCGAGCGCAAGCGGAACGAGGGCCGCGCGCGGATGCAACTCCTTCCGAAAGCCGAGGACGACGCTTCCGACCACGAGGCCCGCAAGGACAAAGAAGGCGGACGTGATGTCCCACGCGGCGGCCCGGATGACGAGCAGGAGCGGTAGGATGAGGTCGCCGGTCCCGAGAAGCGCCGCATCCGAACGAATCGCATCATCGACGGACGACAGGAACCCTTTTCCGTTCGACGGGAGGATGAATCCGGGGACGACACCATGCCGCACGAGCCGCGTCGCCAATGCCGCGACCGGCCCCTCCGGAGGCCCCGCCACCATATCATAGACCATGAATGCGGCCAACGCCGCGAGCAGGACCTCGCTCGGCAGCCAAAGCGCGAAATTCAGCGCCACGCCGACGCATCCAAGCAGGAAGAAGACATCATGCACGAGGACGATGCGCAGGAGCAGATGTGCGAGGGTGAAGAGCGACGCAATCGCGATGGCCCACGCCAACGGCAGGCCAAACAGCAAGAAGACGTACCAGATCCCGAGGAACGCGGCGGCGGTCAACAGCGCCTCCCAGACGACCTGGGTCATCCGTCGAAGTAGGACAAACACCGTCGCACCGAAAATGACCGACCCGACGATGGCGATATGCCAGCCGGAAATCCACGGAATCGTCTCCGGCCTCACGGACGCGGGTCCGAACCGGACCACGGCGATAGAGACGAGTCCGGCTGCGAGGAAGAGGGACGTCAACGTCCACCGACATCCGCGAAACACGACGTCGGACACCCTGGAGGATGACATCGGCCGGGTCATGCCGTTGCGTTCAGGTCTTTTTCCTCCTTCTCGATGGTCTCCTCGACCTTCCGGCGCAGGGGATGGAACCCGAGGAGGGAAAAAACCACGGTCGCGGCAAGGACAACACCGACGAGGTTCACGAGGAAGACGGAGAACGACCCGACGACGAACGTCCAGTCGCCCATCGAAAGCCCGACGCCTGTCGCGGCGATGGGCGGGAGGAGCGAGACCGCGACGGCGATGCCCGGGATGGTCGCGGACAGGTCCGACTTGCTGAACGCGAAGGCCGCGGCGACGCCTGACGCGACGGCGACTATCATCCCCGCGAGCGAGGCGGACGACCGCGCGGCCAGCTCATCGGTCATGAAACGATCAGGGAAAAAAAACGCGACGATGAGCGAGATGCCCACGATAAGGATCGTCGCCAGCATGAGCGTGCGGGCGGCCCATCCGATAACCTTCACGTCCGCGACGACGATGCCCATCGCGACGCTCAGAATCGGCGAGAGCAACGGGGCAACGAGCATGCCGATGATGATGATCGACAGGTTCCCCATGAGGAGGCCGAGCGTGACGATGATGATAGCGAGCACGAGCAGCAGGAAGAACTCCGCTTTCGGTGAACTCTCGCCCATGAGCCGTTCGACCGATACCTTCCGGTCTTCGATGGGAATCGTAAGCAACTTGAGGCGCATGCGTTCTGTTGATATAAGGTTTCACCGCCAGCATACGTTGCGGGCACCGCCCGGACAAGCGTATGGCCCCATGGGCAGGGACCGAAAACCGCCCCTTCCGGGACGGCTTCTTGTTCTCGCTTCTTGTTTTTCCCTTCTTCAATCAATACGCGTCGTACTGGCGCATCGTGATCTGGGACTCGATCTGCTTCACGGATTCGATGATGACCGAGACGACGATGAGCAGCGACGTGCCACCAATCGCGAGCAACTGTGATCCGCCCGCACCCTGCGCCAGGAGCGGCAGAACGGCGATAGAGCCCAAGAACGACGCGCCGAACAGGTTGATGCGCGTGATGACCGAGCTCAGATAGTCTGCCGTGGGCTTGCCCGGACGGATGCCCGGGATGAACCCGCCGGACTTCTGGAGGTTCTCCGCGATCTTGTCCGGATGGAAGACGACCGACGTGTAGAAATACGTGAACGCGAACACGAGCAGGAAGTACAGCGCGCCGTAAATCGTCTGGTTCTGCATGGTCGTAAGGATCCAGCGTGCGGCGTCCGCGAGCCATTCGGAGCGGGCGTTCACGAGATATTGCGCGACGACCGACGGGATGAGCAGGATGGAGATAGCGAAGATAATCGGGATGACGCCTGCCATGTTCACGCGCAACGGGAGATTCGAGGCGATGCCACCGGAGAGCGTCCCTTGCCCGCGCACCTGCCGCGCATACTGCACCGGAATGTTGCGCTGCGCCTCCGTCACGTACACGACCCCGACGATCGTGAGCACCGCGATGAACGCGTAGAGTGCCCACACGAAGAGCTGTGACGAATCGTAGGTGATGAACAGCTGCGAAGCCTGTTGCGGCAACCCGGCGAGAATGCCTGCGAAAATCATGAGCGAGATGCCGTTGCCGACCTTCTTCTCGGAGATGAGCTCGCCGAGCCACATGAGGAACACGGTCCCGGCCGTGACGGAGATGATGAGTATCAGGATGTGCAGCGTATCGCTCTTCGTCAGGATCTGGAACTGCGAATTCCGGAGGATGGTAAGGAGACTGAACGATTGCAGGATGGCGAGAGGCACCGTCAACATGCGCGTCCACTGGTTGATGCGCTTCTGTCCCGATTCCCCTTCCTTCTGGATGGCCTCGATGCTCGGGACGATCATCGCGAGCAGCTGGAAGATGATGGACGCCGTGATGTACGGCGCGACGCCCATCGCTACGATGGAAAAGCGTTCTATGGTGCCGCCCGAGAACATGCTCAGCATGCCCAAGACCTGGTTCGCCTGGAAGAACCGGTCGAGGGCTTCCAGATCGACGCCCGGCAGCGGGATATGCGCCGTGATCCGGAAAATCACCATCGCCGCGGTCACGAACAGGAGTCCGTTCCGGATGTCCTTGATGCGCCAGGCGGCGCGGAGTTTATCCCACATAGGTATGTTCAATAGTTCTGTCGTTCCTGCGGAAGCAGGAACCTCTCCGATATGTCCGACACGTCCGGCGCTATGCCTTTTTCTTCGCGTCTTTCCCCTTCTTCACGAGACGCTTCGGTGCGGCTTCGAAGGAGCCGCCGGCCTTCTCGACCTCCGCTTTGACGGATACGGTCGCCCTGATGCCGATGAACCGGAGCTTCTTGTCGACAGGTCCGCCGCCGATGACCTTCGCGAGGACCGCAGCCTTCGGCACGATCTTTTTCTCCTTCAACGCAGCAAGGTCGACGCGGTCGCCGTCCTGGAACGCCAGGATGACACGGCCGATGCGGACATCATACACGCTCGGATGCGTGCTCGTGAATCCGCGCTGCTTCGGGAAGGAGAGGAGCATCGCGCGCATCCCCTTCATCTTGAGGCGCTTGCGTCCGCCGGTGCGGGCTCGCTGGCCTTTCGTCCCGCGACCGGCGGTCGTCCCGTGGCCGGAGGCGTTACCTCGTCCCACGCGCTTCTTCGTCGTGCGGCTGCCGCGGGCGGGCTTCATGGTGTGGAGTGACAGCGTCATACGGTTTCGGTGGATTCGACGTTCTTCTCCGGAGCCTTCAGCATCCGGAGCGCCTTGAACGTCGCCTTCACGTTATTGATCTTGTTCGCGGACCCGAGGATCTTCGACGTCACGTTCGGGACGCCCGCGAGCGCCAGCACGACGCGTACCGCGCCTCCAGCCTTCACGCCGGTGCCTTTCGGGGCCGGTTTGAGAAGTACGCGCGCCGCAGCGAACTTTGCCTCGATCGGATGCGGAATCGTCTCGTTCACGAGTGGGACGGTAATCAAAGACTTCCGTGCCTGCGCCGTGGCCTTCGAGGTCGCTCCCTGCACGTCCACGGCCTTCGCGACGCCGAACCCGACGCGTCCCTTATGGTTCCCAATGACGGTCAACGCGCGGAACCGCATGCGCTTACCGCCCTTCGTGACACGGGTCACGCGCGAAATCTCGAGGTTTTTCTCCTCGTATTCCAACTCCGGGAGATCACTCGGGCGGCCTCGATTCGGGCCACGTCCGCGACCGCCAGGGCCTCCGCCGAAACGACCGCCGCTGGGGCCACGTCCGCGACCGCTAAAACGCCTGCCGACCCTCGCATCGACGATTTTCACGGGGGCGGCTGCCGCCTCGATGACGGAGGCTTCCGTAACGGGCTCGACGGCCTTTTCAGGCACGGCGGGCTCGACAGCTGTCGCTTCGGCCGCTGTCGGCTCCGGGGCCTCGATCGGCGCCTTGGGCATGTCGTTCCCCGTCGGTTGGATGTTCTGATCTTCAGTCATATGCGTTCAGAATTGGAGTCCTTCGTCACGAGCACCATCCGCGACCGCCTTGACGCGGCCGTGATATTTCTTATCGCGACGGTCGAAGACAACGCGTTCGACGCCCTTCGCCTTCGCGCGCTCCGCGACCGCCTTGCCCACGAGAAACGCGATCTCCGTCTTAGTCTTGCCTTTGACGGCCGTCTTCTTGAGGTCAAGATCGGAACAGGCAGCGATGGTCTTCCCGACGCCGTCGTCGATGACCTGCACATAGACATGCGTCAAAGTCCGACGGACCGTCAGTCGAGGACGCTCGGCCGTCCCGTCGATCTTCGCCCGCGTACGCGTGATGCGGCGCGCCCGGACCTCTTGTACGTTACGTGTCGTCATAGGTTATTTCGCTCCCGCTTTAGCCGCGGTCTTGCCGGCCTTCCGGCGAACCGTCTCGGTCGTGAGTCGGATACCCTTACCCTTATACGGCTCAGGGGGTCGGACGCGACGAATTTGCGCGGCGACTTCGCCGACGGCCTGCTTCTCGATGCCAGAAATCGTCAGAAATTGCTTATCGACGTTCGCCTCGACGCCGTCCGGCAGATGGAACATCACAGGATGTGAGAAGCCGACTTCCATGTTCACGTCACGGCCGACGACTGACACACGAAACCCGATGCCAACGAATTCGAGCGTCTTCTCGAACGGCTTTTGGACGCCGTCCACCGCATTCGCAAGAAGCTGTCGCGTCAATCCCCACAGGGCCTTATCGCCCGGTGACTCCTGGTTCTTGACGTCAACGACGAGAGCCTTCGGTTCGGCTTCCATCGTGACGGTCACGACCGGATTTGTCGGGACCGTAATAGTCCCTTTCGGACCTTTCACCGTGACAACTGAACCTGCCACCGTCGCTTCGACGCCAGCTGGGATGAGGACGGGCTTTTTTCCGATGCGTGACATATCAGTAAATTTCGCAGAGGACTTCCCCTCCGAGCTTACGCTTCCGCGCATCCTTGTTCGTCATGATGCCCGCGGACGTAGAGACGACCGCGATACCAATATCCGATAGGACGCGAGGAAGCTCGTTCGCGCGACGGTACACGCGACGACCCGGCGTGGAGACGCGAGAAATTCCGCGAATCGTCGGCTGCTTACCGTCGTATTTCAGGATGACCGACAAGGTCTTTCGGGGCCCATCCGCGTGTTCGGAAATCGCACCGACGTATCCTTCGCGCTCGAAGATCTTGGCGATTGCGAACTTCATCCGCGAGGAGGGGATGTCGACGGATTCCATGTGCGCGTGTTGCGCGTTGCGGATGCGCGTTAGGAAGTCGCTGAGTGGATCGGTATACATAGAGGTTACCAGCTGGATTTGGTCACGCCGGGGAGTTCACCGCGGTTCGCGAGTTCGCGGACGCAGATTCGGCACAGATTGAAGTCGCGCATGAACCCGTGGCGGCGGCCGCAGCGCCAACAGCGCCGCACGGTGCGGGTGCTGAACTTCGGCGTGCGCCGGGATTTTGCGATTTGGGATTGGGTAGCCATACGCGGTTAGTCGTTAAATGGGAATCCGAGGGCACGGAGAAGGGCAATGCCCTTCGCCCGATCGCCGGCGGTGTTTGAGACGGTGACTTCCAATCCATGGACGCGCTCAACCTCGTCCGGACGAATTTCCGGAAACGAGAGGAATTCGCGGAAGCCGACCGAGATGTTGCCGCGGGCATCGACATGCTTCGTCGTGATGCCGCGGAAGTCCCTGATGCGGGGGAACGTCACGCGGAGCAGCTTCTCGAGGAAGTGCCACATGCGAGGGCCGCGCATCGTGACCCGCAGTCCCACGACCATCCCCTTACGAATCTTGAAGCTCGCAATGGACTGCTTCGCCTTCGTCTTGACAGCCCGTTGGCCCGTGATGCGCGCGAGCACGTTTTCCGCGGTCTCGAAGAACTTCGGGTCCTTCAGCCCCTGCGATGCGCCAATTGAGACGGTGATGGCCGAGATCTTGGGTACGGCAAGCGCGTTTGCGATGCCGAACTCTTTGGCCAACGCGGGTGCAATCTCTTTGGTGTAGCGTTCTTTCAGCGTCATATCAGGCCTTGGGCTTATCATCATGGCGGACCGTCTTGCCGCTCTCGGTGATCGGCAGGACATTCGACGCATGGATCGGCATGGAGAACTCGACGGTCTGTCCCTTCTCCCCGGCGCGCCGGGAACGTAGGTGCCGCTTGGACAGGTTCACGCCCTCCACGACGACGCGATTCAGCTTCGGGAACGTCTGCATGACCTTTCCGGTCTTCCCTTTATCTTTGCCGGCGAGGACCTTCACGACGTCGCCGGTCTTGATGCGGAATTTCGTCATATCAGAGCACTTCAGGCGCTAATGAGACGATCTTCATGAAGCCTTGACCGCGGAGCTCACGCGCCACGGGGCCGAAGATACGGGTCCCCTTCGGTTCCTTGGTCTTGCGGTCGATGATGACCGCGGCGTTATCGTCGAAACGGATATACGTCCCGTCCGGGCGGCGAGTTTCCTTATGCACCCGCACGAGCACGGCATGCACCACGTCCGACTTCTTCACGGTCCCATGCGGGACGGCGACCTTGACGACGCAGGTAATGACGTCCGCGAGGCCCGCGGTGCGTTTCTTGTAGCCGCCGAGTACGCGGATGCACTGGAGCTTCTTTGCTCCGGTGTTATCGGCGACGTGCAGCATCGATCGGTGTTGGACCATACGGTTATGCGACGGATGTGACGGTCTTGATGAACCGCCAGCGCTTATCCTTCGAGATGGGGCGCGTCTCTTCGAAAAGAATCGCGTCGCCGAGCTTGGCCTTCCCGTGCTCGTCGTGCACCTTGAAGTTCCTCGAACGTGTGAAGACCTTACCGTATTTCTCGTGCGCGATGCGCCGATCCACGCGCACGACGACGGTCTTCGTCATCTTCGTGGACACGACGACACCCTCGAGGCGGCGGCGCTTCGATCGCGTGTCATTCGTTGTCTCGGTGAGTGCTGTCATACGTGTGGATGGGTAGTAGGCTTTTTCTGGGTCAAGGCCGTGAGCACGCGAGCGAGGTCTTTCTTCGCGTTGCGGAGCATGCGTACCTTGGCGTTCTGACGGGTCGCGACCTTGAAACGGAGATCGCGGATGTCCGCGCTGAGCTCGGCGGCGAGCCGTGTCAGCTCGTCGTGTTGCTTTTGGATAAGGTCCTTCGGGTTCATCATACGATTTCCTTGGTGATGTACTTGCAGCGGCATGCGAGCTTATAGGCCGCGAGTTCGAGCGCCGTCTTCGCGGAAGCCTCAGGGATACCATCCATCTCGAACATCACGGTGCCAGCCTTCACGACCGAGATGTAGTGGTCGACGGCGCCTTTGCCGGCGCCCATCGGCACCTCGTTCCCTTTCTTCGTGACCGGGTGATCCGCGAAGATACGGATCCAGATCTTGCCGCCACGCCTGGTGTAGCGCGTGAGGACGCGACGCGCGGCCTCGATTTGCCGAGCCGAAATCCATGCTCCCGTGAGCGCCTTCAATCCATAGCTCCCGAACGCGAGTTCGATCTTGTCGGTCGCTCCGCGGATGTTGCGGCGACGGCCCTTATGCCACTTTCGGTGTTTGACCTTCTTCGGAATCAGCATATACGGATATTAGGCATTCGGACCGGAGGACAACGGTCCGCGACGATCGCGGGCACCCGTGCGTGCGCGACTTGGCGTCGTGGGCTGGTACTGCGCGAGTCGATCCTGTTCGAAGATGTCGCCACGATAGATCCAGACCTTCACGCCGATCGTACCAGCCATGGTATGCGCCGTATCCTGGGCGAAATCGATGTCGGCACGAAGATTTGTGAGGGGAATTTTTCCCCACCCGAGCCATTCACGGCGTGCAATCTCAGCACCGTTCAGACGACCGGAGACGGCAATCTTCACGCCGAGCGCACCAGCCTTCTTCACGCGTTCAACCGCCATGCGGAAGACGCGACGGAAAGGCATACGTCGCTCAAGGTCCTGGACAACCTGCTGCGCGACGATAACGGACTCGAGCGCCGCCTTGGGCGCCTCAACGACATTGACCTGCAACTGGACCTTCTTGCCCGAGAAGAACGTCTTCAGGAGCTTCTTCTTGAGGTCTTCGATGCCGACGCCGGAACGTCCGATGATGAGACCGGGCTTACCCGTTGTTATCGTGATGATGAGCGTCCCCCGGGACCGTTCGACCGTCACCTCGCTTACCTGCGCATCCTTGAGTTCCTTCTTCATGAACCCGCGGATCTCGATATCCTGCTTGAGCAGCGAACGGTACGCGGCATCGCGCGCGAACCACCGCGACGGCCAGGTCGTGGTCGTTCCGAGACGAAAGGATTTTGGATGGACTTTGTGACCCATACGGTTATGCGGTGGTATTCGGTGTCGCGGCCTTCTTCGGGGCACGCGGCTTTGACGTCGCCTTCGACGGGGCGACAGCCTTCTTCTTGGTCGCCGCGGCCTTCTTCACGGCACGCTTCGACGGAACGATCTCGGAGGCAGGTGCAAGGATGAGCGTGATGTGCGTCGTACGCTTCCGAATCGGCGCGGCGCGTCCGTGCGCGCGGGGACGCCAACGCTTCAACGTGGCACCTCCGTCCGCGGCGATCGCCTTGACGACGAGCGTGGACTTGTCGAGTTTAAAATTATGCTCGGCGTTCGCGATCGCGGACTCGATAAGCTTCCGCACGGGCAACGAGGCGTCCTTCTGGAGGAACGTCAACCGCTGCAGGGCCTCGGCCACGGGAAGACCGCGAACGAGGTCGACCACGAGGCGGACCTTACGGGGGGCCATGCGGAGATGGCGAAGGGATGCGTGGACGTCCATACGTTATTTCTTGGGTGCTGGTGCCGCGGCCGGGGCAGCAGACACGGCCGACTTCGACGACTCGATTTCCTTCTGCATCTTGCCACCGTGACGGACAAACTTCCGCGTCGGAGAAAACTCGCCGAGCTTGTGACCGACCATATTCTCGATGACGAAGACCGGGAGATGCGCCTTGCCGTTATGCACGCCGAACGTCATCCCCACCATGGCAGGCGTGATGGTCGATGCGCGGGACCAGGTCTTGATGACCGTCTTGTCGCCGGGCTTCACTTTTGCCACCTTTGCGAGCAGCTTGAGGTCCGTGAAAGGACCCTTTTTCAGGCTTCGTGACATACGTTATTTCTTACGTCGGCGTTTGAGAAT
The DNA here is from genome assembly GCA_018830865.1 of Patescibacteria group bacterium. Lineage (GTDB taxonomy): Bacteria > Patescibacteriota > Patescibacteriia > 2-12-FULL-60-25 > 2-12-FULL-60-25 > JAHJRN01. The sequence goes on from JAHJRN010000012.1 coordinate 12,233, forward strand.
GAGTCTATCCGACGGCCGGTTCTTCCGGCGCGTCTTCACGCCCATCGCGTGCTTGCCCCACTTGGTCTTGGCGTATTTCATGCCGATCGGATGCTTGCCTTCACCTCCACCATGCGGGTGATCGACCGGGTTCATGGCCTTACCGCGGACGGTCGGCTTGATGCCGCGCAAGCGCATACGCCCCGCCTTGCCCCAACGTACGAGGCGCCAATCCGGATTCGAGACCGTGCCGATCGTAGCCATGCAGTCCTTCTGGACGTTCCGCGTCTCGCCCGACGGAAGCTTCAGCGTCGCATACGACCCTTCGACGGCCATGATCTGAATGGATGTACCAGCACCTCGACCGATCTGCCCGCCCTTTCCGGGCTGGAGCTCGACGCTGTGTACCGTAACGCCGACCGGCATATTACCGAGCGACATACGGTTGCCGACCGCGATATCGGTCGTTCCCTTCGTGGACACGACCATGTCGCCGACCTTCTGGCCATCGGGCATCAGCATGTAGCGCTTCTCGCCGTCCTTGTAGACGAGCAGGGAGATGCGGGCTCCACGATTCGGATCGTATTCGATGGAGTCGACACGTGCCGGGATATCGAACTTGTCGCGTCGGAAATCCACGATACGGATGCGCTGAGCGACGCCACCACCCTTATGGCGGACGGTGAGCTTCCCTTTGGTCCGCCCCGCGAATTCCTTCCGGGCTACGGTCAGCTTCTTTTCCGGGGACTTCCGTGTCACGTCGGACGTGTCCTGCACCGATGAGATGCGGCGTCCGCTCGTGTTAGGTCGGTAGATCTTGATCGGCATATGCTTAGACTCCTTCGTAGAGGTCGATCGTCTGTCCGTTCTTGAGCGTGACGATGGCCTTCTTCCAGTTTCGACGACGGCCTTCGATGCGACCGCGCTTCAGGTACTTCCCGATACCGCGTGCCGTGCGCACGGACGCGACCGTCACCTTGTAGAGCGCCTCGACCGCCTTCCTGATCTCGACCTTGTTGGCGTCGACCGGGACGTCGAACACGTACGTGCCCTTCGGGGACGATGCAGCCTTCTCGCTGACATGCGGCTTCACGAGCAGACGCGGCGAATTCCCGCCGAGGACGGACGGGGCCGCGACGACGGTCGTCTCCGCGGCCTTCTCCGCCACGGGTGTCGTCGCATCCGTGTCCTTCTTCGGCTTCTTCTCGGACGCGGTCTCCTTCGGAGACGGCATCTTCTTCTTCACGCGATCAAACAGTCCCATAGAGTTTCTCGAAAGCAGGCACCGCGTCCTTCTGGAAGAGGATCGTCGGCGTGTTCACGATATCAACAATATTCAAGGTGTTGACGGTCACCAGCTTCACATCCTTGAGGTTCCGCACCATGCGTAGGAACGACGGGTTGGACGCCGGAATGATCAGCAGCGTCCGACGGCCGAGCGGAAGGTTGCGGAGCATCGCCACGGCGAGCTTCGTCTTCGGCTCCGCGAACGTCGGGGGTTCGAGCACGAGCAACTTCTCGTTCGAGACCTTGTCGGACAACGCCATAAACAACGCACTGCGCTTGGCCTTACGGTTCACCTTCACGCCGAAGTTTCGGACGTTGCGAGGTCCGTGCGCGACGCCGCCACCGACCCAGTGCGGATTGCGCGTCGACCCTTGGCGGGCGCGACCCGTCCCCTTCTGGCGCCACGGCTTCTTACCGCCGCCGCTGACCTCGCCCTTGGTCTTGGTATGGCCGGTGTTGCGGCGCGCATTGGCTTGTTGCGCGACGACCACCTCGTGCACCAGCGTCGGATTCACCTTCACGCCGAAATGCGCGGCGGAGAGTTCCATGTCGCCGGCCTTCGTGCCGTCTTGCTTGTAGATGATGACGTTCGGCATATGCTTACGCGGTTCGGAGCTCAAGGACGGCATTTCGGGCGCCAGGCACAGCACCTTTCACGGCGAGGACTCCTCCGTCGCGGACTTCGATGACCTCGAGATTCTTGACTGTGACCGTATCCGCGCCCATGTGGCCGGGTTTCTTGGTCCCTTTAAGCACGTGCTGGAGACCGCCAGCTCCGGACGAGCCCGGCATGCGTTCCTGGTCCTTATGCCCATGTGACTTCGGCTGCCCATGAAAATGATGGCGCTTGACCACGCCCTGAAACCCCTTACCTTTGGATGTACCCGTCACGTCAACGACATCGCCGACGATGAACGCCGCGGCCTCGATCGTGTCGCCCCGCTTCATGGATGCAATCTCGTCGATCCGGAACTCACGGAGAACGCGGAGCTTAGGCAAATCCTTCAAGTGACCTTCCTGGGGTTTCGTCAATTTCTTCGCCTCGAGGAACCCGATCTGGACCGACGTATAGCCATCGGTCGTCATATCCTTCACCTGCGTCACGACGCACGGTCCTGCCTGCAACAGGGTCACGGGAACAACCGTCCCATCGGGACGGAAAATCTGCGACATCTCGATTTTCTTCGCAAGGATGAATTTCATAGGATGACTGGCGCTCCGGACAGGCCGGAGACAGTTGAGATGCACAAAGGCCCTCACATGGGCCGTGACCTGCCTGCCGAGTTAGCAGGATCTTTCGTGTCTCGGAACATGTGCGGGCCTCTGAGCGATCAAAGGCACTTGATTGTGAGCTGATGGCCCGTCTATCACATCTCTCGGCAGGGAGGTTATGCCATGGCCCCACATCGCTGGTGGGGATTATCCTGCCGTATCGGCGGGAAGCAACTTACTCCTTGGAAAAACGTTTTGACGGGGTGCGAGTCCTACATTTTAATCTCTACGTCGACGCCAGCGGGAAGGTTCAAGCTCGTGAGCGCGTCGATGGTCTTCGCGTTCGGATCGAGGATGTCTACGATGCGCTTGTGAATCCGCATCTCGAACTGTTCGCGGGCGTTCTTATGGACGAACGTGGAACGGTTGACGGTCCACTTCTTCTTTTCCGTCGGCAACGGGACCGGCCCGACCACCTTCGCGCCTGTCCGTTCCGCCGTATCGATGATCGTACGGGTGGACTGGTCGATGATCTTGTGGTCGTACGCGCGGATCTTGATGCGGACGCGGGACGACGCGACGTCCTTCGTGGCCTTCTTCTCAGCAGTATCAGTCATGTCGGTTCCCGTTAACCTCGTTCGTTCGTCGAATTACTTGACGATTTTCGTCACGACGCCGGCGCCGACCGTACGGCCGCCTTCGCGGATGGCAAAACGCATCTTCTCCTCGATGGCGACCGGGGTGATGAGCGTGATCTTCATGCCGTTCACCGTATCGCCCGGGTTGACCATGGCCACACCTTCCGGAAGGGTCACTTCGCCCGTCACGTCGGTGGTACGGATGTAGAACTGCGGCTTGTAGCCCGAAAGGAACGGCTTGTGGCGGCCGCCTTCATCCTTGGTCAGGGCGTACACCTCGGCTTCGACCTCCGTGTGCGGGGTGATGGAACCAGGCTTCGCCAAGACCATGCCGCGCTCGACATCTTCCTTCTTGATACCGCGGAGGAGCAGGCCGGCGTTATCGCCCGCCATGCCTTCCGTAAGCTGCTTGTTGAACATCTCGATGCCGGTGACGACCGTCTTGCGGGTCTCCCCGAGGCCGACGATCTCGACTTCCTCGTTCAACTTGGCCATGCCGCGCTCGATACGACCGGTGACGACCGTGCCGCGGCCTTCGATGGAGAACACGTCCTCAATCGGCATGAGCAACGGTTTGTCCGTCTCACGGACCGGCTCCGGGATGTATTCATCCAAGGCCTTCACGAGTTCCATGACCGACTTGGTCGCTTCCTCGTCCGTCGGGTTCTGGAGGGCCTTCAGGGCCGAACCACGGATGATGGGGGCGTTGTCGCCGTCGTATTCGTACTTGTTCAGGAGGTCGCGGACTTCCTGCTCGACGAGATCGATGAGCTCCGGATCGTCCACCATGTCCACCTTGTTGAGGAACACGATGACGCTCGGGACGCCGACCTGGTGCGCCAACAGGATGTGCTCACGTGTCTGCGGCATCGGACCGTCCGTGGCCGCGACGACGAGAATCGCGCCGTCCATCTGCGCGGCGCCCGTGATCATGTTCTTGATATAGTCCGCGTGGCCAGGGCAGTCCACGTGCGCGTAGTGACGCTTCTCGGACTCGTACTCGACATGCGCGGTCGCGATGGTGATGCCACGCGTCTTGGATTCTGGCGCCTTATCGAGATCATCGACGCCCTTCGTTTGGGCTTTCTGGCCCCTCGCGCTCAAAACGGCGAGCAATGCCGCTGTGAGAGTGGTCTTACCGTGGTCAACGTGACCGATTGTCCCGACGTTGACGTGAGGCTTGGAACGGTCGAATACTTCTGCCATACGAGAATGAGATAGAAAGACCTCAAAAAGGGTCTATATGTACATTAATGGCTTGTATAAGCGGTAGGACTATAGCAGAGCCAAAAAAATGACGCAAGACCCGGACCAATAGGTCCGGGCGATGTTCAAACTTCGCTATCCTTAGCTCCGTTTCAGGATGTTCCCTTGTCCTCGACCGGCTCGAGATAAAAGCGCTCTTCTAGAGGAATTTCTGACTTTTCGACCCCCGAATCGACTAGGGTCTCGATCTGGACGGCCACATCCTCCACCCGACTCTTCAGCCGCTCGGCCGCCATCTCCGCAAAGGCCTCGTCAACGGTCTCGATGTGAGACTTTTTCGGAGAAAAAGAATGCTCCTTCCGAACGGAGGGTTCCCGATGCGAGGATTTCCCCCCATCCGAGCCGACGCCGGCCATGGCCTCGAACTGCTCTAGCGGAAGGATGACCAACGGTTCGCGACCGGCCACATCCGTCAGGATGACGGGGGTCCCGGTCTTCCGAGCCGTCTCAAGCACGCGTTGCAATGACATATTGAGGGTATCTAACCCGAATGGCCGCCGGGACGCAAGGGGGATAATTTTCGATACCACCAGATGGATTCGATGCGACGTGTCGTGCCGTGCGCATGCGCGGGTTTCCAGAGCGAGTGCTCGACGGGGACGTGCTTCACCGTGCTGTTGCTGATGGCTCTCCCCTTCCCGACGACAAAGCCGATATGACGATGTGCGCCGACAGGTTCCCACACGACGACGGCACCAACGCGAGGTGTCCGAATCGTCTTCCATCCCGACGCTTCCATATCCTTCAGCGTGCCTTCAACCGTCGCATGCGTTTCCTTCACGAGACCAAACATGACGAGGACACGCGAGACGAAGATGCCGCACGAGAGCGCGCCGTCCTTCGCAATGTCCTGCTTCTTTCCACCGACAGACGCGAAGAGATGCCGGAACATCTTCGATCCCACGCTCCCCCGTATCGCAGCGAGGTAGGAGTCGAGGAGGAGGATGAATACCTGTCGACGTTTCATACGGACGAAGGATACCAAAAGAGCGGGCACAAGGCCCGCCCTTACCGCCGGATGGATTCCCGCCTTCGCGGGAATGACACGACGGTAACTATTTCTTCGTCTTTCCTTCGATGATCGCAGCCGCGACGCTCTGTGGGGTCTCGGCGTAGTGGTCGAATTCCATCGAATACGACGCGCGACCCTGGGTCATGGAACGAAGCGCCGTAGCGTAGCCGAACATCTCGGCGAGCGGAACCATGGCGTCGATGACCTTAGCGCCCATGCGGTCCGTCATCTCCTGAACCTGCCCGCGCTTGGAATTCAAGTCGCCGATGACGTCGCCCATGAAGTTCTCCGGCGTCACGACCTCGACCTTCATGATAGGTTCGAGCAGCGCCACTCCACCGCGGCGGCACGCTTCCTGGAAGGCCATGGACGCCGCGATCTTGAAAGCCGCTTCGGACGAGTCGACCTCATGGTAGGACCCGTCGTACACCGTGACCTTCGCATCGATGAACGGATAGCCGGCGATGACGCCACGGCCCATCGCTTCCTGCACGCCCTTGTTGATCGGCTGGATGTATTCGCGCGGGATGACGCCGCCCTTGATCTCGTCCACGAACTCGTAACCCTTGCCGCGTTCCTGCGGTTCCACGCGTAGCCAGCAATCGCCGTACTGTCCGCGGCCGCCGGACTGACGGATGAACTTGCCCTGCGCCTCGGCCGTCTTCTTCAAGGTCTCCTTGTATGCGACCTGTGGCGCACCGACGTTAGCCTCGACGGTGAATTCGCGCTTCATCCGGTCCACGATGATATCGAGATGGAGCTCGCCCATGCCGGAAATGATGGTCTGGAGCGTCTCCTCGTCCGTACGGACGCGGAAGGACGGGTCTTCCTCGCCGAGTTTCTGCAGCGCGACGCCCATCTTCTCCTGGTCCGCCCTGGTCTTCGGTTCGATGGCGACGGAGATGACCGGTTCGGGGATGGTGATGGATTCGAGGACGATGGGATGGTTCTCGTCACAGAGCGTATGTCCCGTGAACGTCGCCTTGAGACCGACGGCCGCGGCGATGTCGCCCGCATACACGTGATCGACGTCCTCGCGTGCGTTCGCGTGCATGCGCACGATGCGTCCGATGCGCTCCTTCTCGCCCGTCGCGACGTTCAGGACGTACGAACCCGCGGCGAGGTTGCCGGAATAGACGCGGAAGAACACGAGTTTGCCGACGAACGGGTCGGACATGACCTTGAACGCGAGGGCCGCGAACGGTGCCTCGTCGGACGCGGAGCGCTCCTCCGCCTGCTCCGGATGATCCGGATGGAATCCCTTGATGGCCGGGACTTCGAGCGGCGTCGGGAGATACGCGACGACGGCATCCAAGAGAAACTGTACGCCCTTGTTCTTGAGCGCGGAACCGCAGAGCACCGGGAAGATGTCCATCGAGAGCACGCCTTTGCGCAGGCCCTCACGGATTTCGTCGTGCGTCAGCTCCTCGCCCGCCACGTACTTGTTCAGGAGCGTCTCATCCGTCTCCGCGACCGCCTCGATGAGTTCGGCGCGCGTCTTCGTAGCGAGTTCGAGCATGTCCGCTGGCACCTCCGATTCCTCGATCTGCTGACCCATCTCATCCTTGTAAATCTCGGCCTTCATGGTTATGAGATCGATGATGCCCCGAAAATTGGACTCGGTGCCGATAGGGATTTGGATGGGATACGCGTGCTTCGTGAGACGCGTGCGGATGGATTCGATATCCTTCTGAAAATCCGCGCCCATGCGGTCGAGCTTGTTGACGAAGCAGATACGCGGGACGCGGTACTTGTCCGCCTGGCGCCAGACCGTCTCGGACTGCGGCTCCACGCCGGCCACGCCGTCGAACACGACGACCGCGCCGTCGAGCACGCGCAACGACCGCTGCACCTCGATGGTGAAGTCGATGTGGCCCGGGGTGTCGATGAGGTTCAGGCGTTTGCCCTTCCAGAAGCAGGTCGTCGCGGCCGACGTGATGGTGATGCCGCGCTCGCGCTCCTGGGCCATCCAGTCCATGGTGGCCTCGCCCTCATGCACCTCGCCGATCTTGTGCTTACGGCCGGTATAGAAGAGGACGCGCTCGGAGACGGTCGTCTTACCGGCGTCGATGTGGGCGATGATCCCGAAGTTACGGGTATCATGGAGGGAATATTCTCGGGGCATATGCTTTTAAATAAAAAATGTCATCTCGGCTGGAATGGAGAAATCTTCCAATCGGAAGGTCTCTCGGCCGACTCGAGACGACAACTTGTTTTTACACGGTCGGTACCATCATCCATACCGGCGTCAACGCGCGAAGTGCGCGAACGCGCGGTTGGCTTCGGCCATGCGCTGCACGTCCATTTTCTTCTTGACGGCGTCGCCCGTGTTCTCTGCCGCGGCCATAATCTCGCCAGCGAGCTTCTCCGCCATGGGACGGCCCTTCTTGGACCGCGCGGCCCCGATAAGCCAACGGAACGCGAGCTGCTGACGACGTTCAGCGCGTACCTGCATCGGAATCTGATAATTTGCACCTCCCACGCGCTTGGACTTGACCTCGAGCGACGGTGACACGTTGACGAGCGCCGTCTCGAACACCTCGTTCGGGGCCTTCTCGGTCTTCTTCGCGACGATATCGAACGCGCCGTAGACGACGCGCTGCGCCACGGACTTCTTCCCGCCCGTCATGATGTAGTTGATGAACTTCGAAAGCACGGGCGAGCCGTACTTCGGGTCGTTCGCAATCTTCCGACGGGGTGCTGGTTTACCGCGCATACGTTATTTCTTCACTTCCTTAGGCTTCTTCGCGCCGTAGAGGGATCGACTGCGGCGACGATTGGCGACGCCCTGCGTGTCGTACACGCCGCGCACGATATGGTAGCGGACGCCCGGAAGGTCCTTCACGCGTCCACCGCGGATGAGCACGATGGAGTGTTCCTGGAGGTTGTGGCCCTCGCCCGGGATGTACGCGTTCACTTCCATGCCGTTCGAAAGACGCACGCGCGCGATCTTCCGGAGCGCGGAGTTCGGCTTCTTCGGAGTCATGGTCTTCACCTTCACGCAGACGCCGCGCTTGAACGCCGCACCGCGCGAAAGCTCCGTCCGCTTCCGATGCATCGTGTCGAGCGTGAACTGCATCGCAGGACTCTGGGATTTGACCTTTGCCGAACGGCGAGGCCGTCGGACGAGTTGATTGATGGTAGGCATGTATGTCGTGCGCCGAAATATAGCAACGATAAGCGAAAATCGTCAATACCTCAGCGCCGTATCATGACGAGGCTCGCGGCTACTGACGCAACCCATCCGACCAGAAGCAAGCCGAAAAACGCATAGGTTCGCCAAATATCCTTACGCTCCCTCACGCGATACAGGATGAGGAGGAGGAGGGCGAGTGGGGCGAGGACGACGGGAAGACGGAGGACGGTGGCGAGACAGACGCCCACGAGAGCGACAACCCCGAACGGCAAGACACGACGCCACCCGACGGTCGCATGGCCAGCGATGACGGCGGCGATAGCGAGGATGGGGGCGGATGCTGCGATGACGGCCCAGACGATTTCGAAGCGGTCGAGGAGATACGGATATTGGGCGGTCCGAGAAATGACGAGACCTCCGGCCGCGACAAGGAACGCGGCGAACGCGCCGTACGCGGCTCCTCGCCCCAATGGGGATCTCATCCAGGCTGATGATGCTTCACCGAGAATTGTCAGGGCAAGGAACGCGAGGAGGACCGGCCATCCGAGGAGCGTCGCGCCCACGAGCGTCGCGACGGACAGGACATCGCGTGCCGAACGGACCTCCTCTTCGGTCACGAGGCCGGACGCGAGAGGTCGTTCCGGGTGCGATATCCTGTCCGTGGGCAGACGATCGAGCTCCCGCCCAAGCAGGAACCGCACGATCCATCCGGACGCGGCGATGAGGAAGATGGCAATCGGGACCGCATCGATTGTATTCCAACCATGACGACGCGAAATGATGTCGGCGACATAGAGGCCGCACAGAGCGGCGGACGTCAAGACAAGTGACGCGTACGTGTCCCCGGTCAGGATCCGACGGAACAGCGCCGACCGCATGCCCGATCGCGACCAGGACGACCAGAGAAACGCGACGAGGAGGAGAAGGATGCCGACGAGATACAGGACGCTGGACGACGAAAGGAGCGCCGACGTCTCAAGTTGCTTGCCGACACCCGCGAAAAAACGGTCCGCCTGGAAATTCGACCAATAGGCGTTCGTGTGAACGACGCCCAACGCCCGCATGGCGTCCTCCGCATGCGCGAGCGGAAGGTCGCGTGCGACGGAGATCGCGAACGCCATCCACGTCTGGACGAGGAGCGCGAGCGCACCGACGATCCATGCGAAAACACCTGCCACGACAGGACGAACCCGCGACGGTCCCGAATGCCACGCACGATACGCGATACCGAGAGCAGAGACGAGGATAATGGTTCGGACGAACGCATCCGGTCCGATCGACAGGGGGACGACACCGACTGTCGCAATAAATAGCAATCCATCCTTGAGCGACGTCGGGACGGTCCCGCTCCCGTCGTTCCAGACGCCGATCCAGGACACGAAGATGGCGATGCCTGTGGCGAGCGGAAGCATGCGCATCGCATCTGTCCAGGCATCCTTGAACGTCCTACGGAGGACGGCCGACGCGCAGAGGCATGCCGCGAGCAAGGCGACGGCGACGGCGACGGGGCGCTGGACCACGACCACGAGGAAGGAGGGAGCCTGATGCGAATCCTGCAGTGCGATGACGAGGCTCCCCGTGATGATACTTCCCCAGATGGCTGCGATGGACGCGAGGGCCGGACGCGGCGTCGTCATACCCGAAGGACGAGGTTGATGACCCCGTCAGTGAGCCGAAACAGCGTCCCGAAGACATCGAGACCGAACACGGCATCAAGTACGACCAGCCCGATGAGCAACCATGGTCCGCGGGTCTCGAGCCACATGCGGAGACGGGCCCACTCGGGACCGCGTAGAGATGCGAGGAGGAGCTTCGAACCGTCGAGTGGCGGTATGGGAAGAAGATTGAACAACAGGAGCGCGACGTTGATGAAGATGCTCACGTACAGGAACTGGACGAGGAGGTTCGTGGCGCTCAGCCAAATCCCGACGAACCGCAGGAGGAAACCGAGGAGGATGGCGACGAGAAGGTTCATGGCCGGCCCCGCCAACGCGACCTTCACCGGACCCCACTTCTGGTCGCGGAGGTTATAGGGATTGAACGGCACGGGCTTCCCCCATCCGAATCCGACTGTCACGAGCGCCATGAGACCGAAGGGATCGATATGTGCAATCGGATTCAGCGTCAGACGACCGAGCCGTTTGGCTGTAGGATCCCCGAGGAGCGACCCCATGAGCGCATGCGAAAACTCGTGTACCGTGAGCGCGAACAGGATCGCGAGGACCCAGGCTACAAACATCAATGGATCCTGAAAGAGGAGGGATAACATAATATCGAACGACGGGAATCCATCGCCGGCCGAATTGTCTCATCAGCACTTGACTCGGTCAACGACTTCCGCTATCTTTCAGCGACACCGAACCGGCCTCATGGCCCCCTTGCCACCAACCACCCTCTACCAACCACAAACTCCCCAGATATGTCCCGCATCGACATGCTCACGGGCAAGCGCGCCAACGTAGGCAACTCCCGGAGCCACTCCAACATCGCCACCAAACGGAAGCAGGAAGTGAACCTCCAGACGCTTCGCGTCGGCGGGGCGAAGGTCCGCGTCTCCGCTCGGACAATGAAGACGCTCAAGAAGTTCGCTGCCATCGCCGAAGGCACGCGGCCCACGAAGCGACAGAAGAAGGCGGCAAAGACCGCCGCCCGCAAGGCCGCCTAAGGGCGGCCTTTTTCGTAGCTTCCTATCCAAAACTCCGCTCCCCCGTCTTCCTGATGATGTCGTAGGCCTGCTTCGCCGTGTCCACGATGCGCATGATGGCGACGTCCTCCTTATGGACGTTGTTATGTTTTTTACAGACTGTGTCGTCGATCCAATTCAGGAACGGCTGCCAATACTCGCGACCGACGAGGACGATCGGGACCTCTGGCGGAATCTTCCCGGTCTGTGTGAGCGTGACCATTTCCGTCAGCTCGTCGAGCGTACCGAACCCGCCCGGGAAGTAGACATACGCCTGCGCCGACGCCGAAAGCATGACCTTACGCGTGAAGAAATAATGGAATCCCATGGCCTTATCCGCATACTCGTTGCGTCGCTGGCCCTTCGGAAGCTCGATATCTAGCCCGACGGATGTGCCGCCCGCCTCGAACGCGCCACGGTTCGCCGCTTCCATGATGCCCGGACCGCCGCCAGTGATGACGGTGTAGCCGCCCTTCCCGAGAAGCTTGCCGAGCTCGCGTGCGATTTTGTAGTACGGATCGTCAGGCATGGTCCTCGCGCTCCCGAAGACCGTCACCTCCTTCTTGAGTTTCGACAGGAACTCGAACCCTTCGATGAATTCGGCCATGATGCGGAAGATGCGCCAGTTCGGGTTCTCCGTGAAGGGGCGTTCCTCCACCGGGACGCAGACGTTCCCCGGCGCGCAGAGCCAAGAGGCGAATCGTTTCATGTCGACCATCGGGGCCTTACGGCTACGGGTGTTGTTCGTGGACTTTTTCATAGATATGGATGATGTTTCTCAGCGTCGTGCGTCGGATGCCGGCCGCGACGCGAGCGCGCGATCGACGGATCGGACAAAAGCATCCAACGTCTCGCGGTTCCAGCACGGACCGAGCGTGACCTTCTCCCCGCGACCTCCGTGCATCCGGAACCGAATCGTCTCGAAGCCGCGGTCGATATTCAGACCTTCATGCGTCAGAGACATGGCGTCGAGGTCGTCGAGCTGAAAGTCATGCCGCCGGCCGAGGACAGATGAAAGGGTGAGCGTCGACCCGCAAAGCGAGAGCCGCTCCGTGACCGCATTCAAGAAATACATCCACGCTGCCACGGAGAGGACCGCGGCGATGAATCGCTGGATCTCCGTCCCGCGTTCCGCGAGGACCGTGCTCACGAACGCGGCCGTGCAGAACGTGCAGAGGACGAGGAGGAGTGCGCCGGCGACCGACACGAATTCCGCGGACGCCTGCACGAGGCACATCTCTTCGGGAGGATCCTCGCGACGTCGAGACGCGGATGCGATGACGGTACGTGGCACAGCGATACGTAGCGTATCACCCGAGGGGACGCCGGAAAAGGTTTCCGAAACGAAAGCCCCCTGCCATCGGCGGGGGGCTGTTTCACTTATCGTCGGATTACAGGATGGAATCCTTCGCGGCCTTGGCCACGCGGAACTTCACGACCGTCTTCGCCGGGATTTGGATCTCGGCGCCCGTCGCCGGATTGCGGCCCAAGCGTGCGGCACGATGCTTCTTCACGAGCTTCCCCAGTCCCGGAATCGAGAATTCACCGGCCTTCTTGGTCTGGTTGTACGCGAGATCGACCATCGCTTCAAGGACCGCGACGACGTCTTTCTTGGTGTGCCCCGTCTTCGACGCGATCGCGTCCATAAGCTGGGACTTCGTCATTTTTGCCATAGGGCGTTGTGATGAAAAATGAGTGAAGATGAGTAAGATGTGCACAGGATACGGGTTCTGTCGGAGAGATGCAAGAGAAAACCCCCGTAAATGTCAACCCCTTCACGGGGATAGGGATTTTCGACCTCGTGCGACGAGGTGTGACATCTATGGGGGATCAGACGGGGACTTCGTCTTGGAGGCGTGGACGATATCGACGATATGGCCGCCTACGGAAAGGATGCCGAGCGCGATGCCGATGAGATAGACCGGCTGAGCATGCATTTGCGCGCCCATGTCATGCAGGAACGCGAGGCCCATGGCGATGGAATATGCCCAGACCTTGGCACCGCCCCAGCGGTTGGAGCTGGTCGAGACGCCATACCGATTCTTGAGGGGTCGAATCAGCGTCAGGAAGATGTCGATGCCGAGCGCGATCCAGAAGAGATCGGCGGAAATCGCATGGAGGCACGCCATATACGTGACGGCATGGATGTAGATCTTATCCCCCGTCGCGTCGAGCACGGCGCCCCACTCGCTCTTCTGGCCACGGACACGCGCGAGCGGTCCGTCGAGCAGGTCGCAGAGGGACGACGCTAGGAGGAATCCAATCGCCGTCGTCGGGTCGTCCTTATAGACAATCGTCGGCGCGGCTAGGATGAACCGCGCAATCGAGAGATGGTTCGGATGGATCCAATCCGGGACGTACGCCAGCAACGGCTTGCGCACGGCCAGGTCGAACTCGACAGCCATGTTGTCCTCCGACGTTGATGGTGAAGGTGCGGATGGTATGAAAGCATCTTGAGATACTTCGGACAAGGTGCGTTGTCGGCAACAAAAAACGCCCTCACGTTATTGAGGACGTTTCCGTTGGTCGGGCTAGTGGGACTCGAACCCACGGCCTCTTGCACCCCATGCAAGCGCGCTACCAACTGCGCCATAGCCCGTCTCTGCGTGGGCCGATGGTAACGCACTACCGGATTCCGTTCAAGATGGTCAGGTGTACCGTTTATCTGGATGCAAAAAACCCGCCACATGGCGAGTTGTGCGCCCGAAGCGATCGGTGAGACATTCGGCTCTGCTCGAAAGGTGAGCACATCGTCCTGGGGAGCTAGCTGAGGACAGCGCGTGCCATCCTGCCGACACCCCCAAAACTGAACGCTGCAGGTCTGTCATCGCTCCGCCACGGCGGATGCCGAAATCGTGGACCTAAGAACTGAATTAGCCCGACATCTCTATCCGACCTGTCCCTCGGACATCTTCAGCATGCCAAACCGCGCGGTGCGGGTCAAGGCCATGTCAAGGTGCGTCTCGTCATGCCGTCTGTTCCGCCGAGACGGCATCGCGGGAGACGAAACAGAGAAGAAGCGGGACGTCCGGCGACAGGAGGCCTTTCGCGCATGGATCCGTCGAATCTTCGACGCGAACGGATACATCGCGAACCGTGAGCAGCGCCGTCATGATGAAGTCCTCGAGGACCTTCGCGGTCCGCGGTAAGAAGCAGCCGCTCGTCACGGTCGCGTCCATGTCGTCGTAGGCCGCCTCGATGAGCGTACCGGCATCCAGCACGGCGTCGTCGTCGGGACATACCTCACGAAGCGTTCTCCCGGAATGCAACAGCCAGAAGGCATGCAGGCATTCGTCCTCGAGCGACGTGTCGTCCATGTCGCGCCGGACGATGTCGAGCAGTTGCGCCCGCGATGCGAGCGGCAACGAGAGGATGACGGTGCGCGACGGGATGACCCCCCGCAACAGACGAAACATCAGAAAATTCGACTGGTCGTTCCTCGCATCGTCCATGTCGTCCCTCCATGTCGAAATGTACGTTGAAGCAACGTATGCCGATTCGACCGATATGTCAACGCGGAATCTCCTCGACGCAAACGGCGGGCACAGGGCCCGCCGAGGCGAATCGAATCGTCGCAATCAGACGAACCACCGCGGGTCGTACTGGACGCGATCGTTGACGTGTTCGTATTTGTGGAGCTCAACATCCGTGAACCAGACCGCGATCTCGTTCAGGGCCTCATCGACCGCACCGGACGCGTGGACGATGTTGCGGAGCGGCCGGTTCTGGCTGTTCGACAGCGCGTAGCTGTCATGCGAGAGGTCGCCACGGATGGTGCCGGGCGCGGACGACGCAGGTTCCGTCGTGCCGACGAGTTTTCGGATAAGAGCGACCGCACCTTCCCCTTCCACCACCATCGCCACGATCGGCGCGGACTTGAGGAAGGTCACGAGGCCGTTCTTGATCTCGGTGCCGTAAGCGACGTGATCCGCATACGGGAATGTCTCCCCTTTGGCTTCGTACTTGGACTTCGCCTTCTCGAAAACGCCCTTCATCCACTCTTCCGTAAGCGCGTAATGCTTGTCGACGTCCTCCACGGCGGCATGAACCATCTTGAGCGCGATGATTTTCAAACCGACGCGCTCAAAGCGGCCGATGACTTCGCCGACGAACCCGCGCTGAACCCCGTCCGGCTTGATGAGCACGAGCGAACGCTCGAAATGTGTCGTTTGTTCCATAGAATTTGCGATAGGTTAGCATAGGATGCCAGATCGGACAAGCTTGATGACGAAACGAAAAGCCACGTTTTGTTGACATTTGACGATATTGCATAAATGAGCATTTCCTGATATTCTTCCGCAATAAGAACCTGATTCACCTGCTATGGGACTTCCCGGACATCGTCGGACGAGTTCAGATAAGCGTCGCCGCGCCTCACATTTCGCGTTGAAAGCGACCCATGTGACGGTCGACCCTAAGACGGGCGCCGCACATCTTCCGCATCATCCGGCTCCGGGTGCGACGGAATACCGAGGTATCCCGATTCATATCAAAGGACGCGATCGGAAGCTCCAAAAACTCCTGAAGAAGCCCTCTGGATCGACCACCGAGAAGCCTGAGAAGACATAATCTCGACTTCGACTCCGCACCTTGTATGTCAAACCGCCACCTCGCCCGCGCCGTCGCGCTCCAGACGCTCTACGAGTGGGATTTTCATCGTGGCGAAAAGGATACGAAAGTCATCCTCGAACGGGACTTGGAGGAGTTCGCGCCTGAGCTCGACGAGAAGGACTTCGCACGTAGCATCGTGACCGGGGTACTGGCACATAAGCAGGACATCGACGCGACCATCACGAAATTCGCGCCTGACTGGCCGCTCGAGAAAATCACGACCGTGGACCGTAACGTCCTGCGCATCGGAACGTTCGAGCTGAAGTTCAACGACGATATCCCATCGAAAGTCGCCATCAACGAGGCCATCGAACTCGCGAAGACATTCGGCGGTGAATCCTCCGGCAAATTCGTGAACGGTGTGCTGGGCGCAGTCTTCCGGAATCAAATCGAGCAGGGTATCGTCAAGGAATCCGATAAGCCAAAAGAACCCAAACAAGCCTAATCCACCATTGATCGACATCGGCGAGGGTGCGCTCCGTGAGAGAGGGGCCATCATCGTCGGCGTCGTTCCCACAGCCTTCGGGCACGAAACGACCATATGGAACACACACAAGACCTCTCGCCCCTTGAGGAACGGTTGGGGCATGTCTTCAAGGACAAAGGCCTGCTCATCCAGGCCATCACGCACCGCTCGTACCTGAACGAACACGTCGATTTCCTCTACGCCCACAACGAACGGCTGGAGTTCCTCGGCGATGCGGTGCTGGAACTTATCGTGACCGAGCACCTCTATCTCAACTACGCGAATCCCGAAGGGGAACTGACCACATGGCGCAGCGCCCTCGTGAACGCCAAGACGCTCGCCGGCATCGCGGATCAGCTGCAGTTCGAAGAATTCCTCCTGCTCTCCAAGGGCGAAGCACGCGACGCGCATTCGAAGGCGAGGATGTACATCCTCGCGAATGCCATCGAAGCCATCATCGGCGCCATCTACCTCGACGGCGGAACGTCTGCCGCGACGAAGTTCGTCGACAACTACATCCTCTCGCATCTCCCGTTCATCCTGAAGAACCTCCTCTACGTGGACCCAAAAAGCCGATTCCAGGAAACGGCGCAGGAGATGCTAGGCGTGACGCCGACGTATAAGGTCTTGTCCGAGACGGGTCCCGATCACAACAAAGAATTCACGGTCGGCCTGTTCGTCGAGAAAGAGATGATTGCCGTGGGACGAGGGACGTCCAAACAGGAAGCACAGGTCGCGGCCGCGGAAGCGGGCTTGGAAGCAAAAGGATGGGACGTAAAAGCGGAGTGACGACCATGCGTCCTTAGCTCAACGGATAGAGCACCGGTCTTCGGAACCGGCAATGGGGGTTCGATTCCCTCAGGACGCACCATATGAAAACGTCCCGCAACGGTGGGGCGTTTTCATATATGACGGCCGTTTGGAATCGAACGGGTGCGAATTCACGCCATCTATCATTCAGATTCCACTTTTTAGCTCAAATCAAGAACGTCCCAGCTCTTGAACGATGAGTCGTATGAATACTTAGCGTTGCGATTGATTTTCCAGCCGCTTGGTCCATCTTGAACGGCAATGCCGCCATCAAAACCTTTCCTGCCCTTGAGCCATGCTTGTAAGGCTTCCGCTTTGTATTTTGTATCGTTGCTCTCGGCAGTAATTCCAGCTTTTGTATCAATAATCAAAACGCCGCTTTTCGTTTTCACGATCCAGTCAGGATAAAATAGCTTTTCCTTGTTCTCGTTGGGATTGTAAAAGGAAATTGAAAAATGCTCGCTTCCGGTGTCGCCATTTTTATGCCACCAAATAACGCTCTTATTTTTGGGGGATTCGAAGAAGTCAATAAACTTTCTTTCATTGCTTGTGCCTCCGAATAATCCAGCAGGATTTTTTTCAAACCAAAACGGCTCCATCGCGGACTTCTTAACATTCAGCTCCTTATATTGGTCAGTAAAGAACAACGCTTCGCGCGGTATTTCAATATGCTCCACGTGCTTCGCACGCGCCGCCTTCTTGTTTACTTCCTGCTCGCGAATCGGGCGATATACCAAAAGTGCGTCGCCGATGACTGGCGCAAGCGCACCCGCCTCGCTTACCAAATCGTTTACGATAATTTTGTAAGCGTCGGCACGAGAAATTTTAAGTTTCTCCATGAGGTATATATTCAGAGCGGTTTTGAGCTTACCCCATGAACGCTCCGGCGCGAATTTTCTGTTTTCGTCGGTTTGTTTGGCGACAATTTTGAAGCACAGCAAGTTATACAGCCGTTCAAGATCGTGGCGAGACATTTCTTCGTCATAACTTCCGCCCTCCTCAAACAGCTCTTTGGTGAAATTGTCGTAATCGTCAATCTCCACGCCGACAATCAGGCCGTTCGTTACTTTCGGTTTTAGGTTGAGCTTCTTGGTGTCCAATATTTTATCCGCTACTTGCTTGAATGTCATTTGAAAAGAATCGCCCAAGTCGTTATAGTCCGCGCGCGTCATAAAGACGGATTCCAGCTTGAGTGGCTCAATATCCTTTTTGCGATAACTGCCGTAAATCGCCGGACGATTTTCGGTTTTGGACTTGGCGTATTCCGCCAAAACCTCATTTCGTTTGTAATTGGTGTAGAGATAACCAAGATTGAGTTCGGGATGAGCAAAATGCATTCCGAACGGCATACGTAAAATGCGTCCGACTGTTTGTATCGCAAAAGTAGGATTCTTAATTTCGCGGAACATTACTAAAACACCCGCGCGCGGACAATCCCAGCCCGTTGCGGCGGCTTGCTTGAATAGGAGAAACGACACCGGCGAATTGGTTTTTTCCAAATCCTCCAAGTTTTCTTTCTCTTTGGATAGCCATACGGCGATCTCGTCGCTTTTTGTGCCTTTGCGTTTTAGATACTCAAGCACAATCGTTTGTTTGTTCGTATCACCCGTTTCCTTTGTCGCTTGGTCGTCATTCGGAAGTTGAATCAAAACAAGCGGATTAACTTCAACGCCGAGTTTTTTGTACAGCTCAATCAACTCAAGCCGTTTGTTATAGGCAAGCTCCAAAAGCATTTCGTCTTGATCGAGCTTCTTGACGGCTTTTTGCTCCAAATCTTCCTCTGTTTGGAAAACAATTTTTTCTTTGATAAGCCCCGCCTCGACAACATCGCTGCGCTTGACCTCAATATATCCAGCAGTGTCGGCACGGGTTGGGATGTATTTCGGAGTTGCTGACACACGAAGTGTAATCTTCGGCTTGATAAGTCCTTCCACCACTTCCAGCGCGAGGTCGGTGTCGCTTCCGATATGCTCCTCATCAATGATGACGATAATTTTGCGCCCCGCTTCGTGCGTTTCGTTAATGAAGTCGTCAAAAGTCAGTCCTTGCTCATTTTCACGACGCAATTTTCGGCTTTCTTTGCTCCGTCCTTTGATTTTCTGCCAGTTTATGAAAAAGACATCATTTTGGCGGAGCTTCTCGCGCGACAAATCATTGAGATCAATCAAATCGAGTTCGCTTGCCCCGCCGTAGTAGTCAAAAAGTTTTTTCTTGCTCTGCTCGTATGAATCCTCGCTAAACGAGAACCATACAAACGCGACATCATTGCCCTCAAAACGCGGATCGCTCACGATGTCGCGCAAAAATTGCGCCAGCATTATCGTCTTACCGCTTCCGGTGGGCGATTTGAAAACGAGCGGGATATTTTGATTCGGCAGTTTCCACAAGCTCAAAAACTGATCTTTGAGTTCTGATATTGCCGTTTCTTGAAATGGTTTGAGTGCGAACATAATTATATCCGGTTGAGCTCCTTATATACTTCGATAATCGGCTCTGGAATATCCTCGACCCTGATATTCGCCGTTGAATACTCGCCTTTGTATTCGTTCTTGCCCCAACTAAAAATATACAAAGCCGTCGGCAGATTTTTCTTTTCCAATTTGGCGATAAGCTCTGCCAATTTCGCCTTATCTTCCTTGAAGTAAATCGCCGCCAACTTGCCTTTCCCCTCAAAAATCTGCCACCAGTCATTTTTCTCAACTTCATTGAGCGCGTCCTCTCGAACGGCGATCATTTCACCCGCTTCGTAAGTAATACGAATTTTTGCCTCATCTGGCACTTTGTGGATTTGCTCAATGTCCACGAGATCAGCTTTGTAGTAGAAAAGATTGCTCGGCAGTCCAGCGACTTTTTCGCCTTTTTTGTTCTTATAGCCTTTGATAACGGCTTTAATTCGCGGATAGCAGACTGATTCGGCAATCCCGCCGTTTCCGCCATTATTGTTTTCATTGTTCGTGCAGATAATAAACTTGCGATGACCGCCATCAACTTTGTTCATTTCTAAAACAGCATGTCCTGTTGTGCCTGAACCGGCGAAAAAGTCCAAAACATTTGCGTGTGGACGCTGACCGATGACCGCAAAGAGGCAGTCATAAACTGTATAAAGCGACTTTGGAAAATCAAAATCACATTTTGGTAATATTTCCCGCAAAAGTTTTGTTCCGTATTCGCTCGCGTCGTATTTTCTGTCTGTCCAAACCGTTTTATATGTTCCATAATCTTTTGCAATCATTATCTGAAATACGCCTCCGCGAGATTCCTTGATTTGGAGAATATCTTTTATTTCATCAACGCTTTGCCTTGCATATCGCCATTTTCGCTCAATGCCTTTTTCGTCAATCGGCCAAACATAAATGCTTCCGTCTTTCTGTTTTTCGTTTGCCGATTTTGGATGAAGTTTATCTGGTGCGACACCACCAAAACCGATAATCTTTTTATCTTTTAGGATAATTGGATAAAAACAATTTTTCGCGTCTGTTCGTTCGGATTCGTTGCCCCAGTTCCGCAAGTTTGAAACATAAATCTCGTCTTCGGAAAGAGAGCGATTGCCGATAGTTTTATTATTTTTTGGAACAACAAAGATTGCGTATTCGTGAGTATAGGAAAAGTTTGTGCCTTGAACACCTTTTGGATTGTGAATAATAGTTATGGTGTGCTGTTCGTGCGCTGGAAATAATTGCTCAATCAAAACTCCCAAGTGCGCCTGTTCATTATCATCAATCGCGCAAATTAGCACACCGTCATCTTTCAGCAAGTTTTTTGCCAGATTGAGTCGGTGGCGCATAAACGAGAGCCACTTGCTGTGGCGGTATTCGTCGTCTTTGTCTACATAGTCATTGTTATATTTCCAGTTTTTTGCGCCTGTATTGTACGGCGGATCAATGTAGATAAGGTCAATATTCTTTTTGTGGGTATAGTTGAGAACAGAAAGCGCGAGATAATTATCGCCCTCAATCGTCAAGTTGTTCGGATACGCTTCGTCCAAATCAAGGCGGTTTTTGGTAACTTCTTTCAGAACTGGGACTTTCGTTTTTGACTGCTCAACAACATCTTCTAGTTTGTCCTCAAAAACCAGTCCAAGATTGTTTTTCTTGAGTTTCCTAACTTGAGCTTCCAGCTCTGCCACTTTCTTTTGTAAATTATTGTCCGTCATTAGCTTAAGTTTGTTATACCTATTTCCTCACGACACCCTTCCCTTGCGCCCCCTCGTCGTTCTCGAGGTCGGTCGTGAGCGCGGGCAGCGTCCGGAAGACAGGTTGGCCCAACGCGACGTCCGTCGCGTCGAGACGCGTCTCCCCCATCAGCTGCGCGAACCTGTCCGCATCCGCCTCGGTCGGCGTGATGGCGACATCGAAGTCCACACCCGCCTCATTGACGCCTTCCGGCATGCGATTCAGGGTCCACGTCACGGTCCGCGATGCGCCATCGTAGGTCACCTCGCCCGCTTCCGCCACGGCATTGCCTGGCCATGAAGCGATCTTCGGCAGGACAGCCGTGACCGTCACGCCCTTCAGCTCATGGAACCGCTTCGCAAGGACCCATCGGATGCGGTAGGTCGTCGTCTCCCCGACCCTTGGGGGCAACGAACCTGACCCGAGCGGCGCGCCTTCTTCGGAGAAATATCGCGCCTCGACCGAGATATCGGCATCCGTGAGATACCTGATCGTGATGGGCGTCGCATGGATGGTGCGATGTACCGGCACGTCGCCGACCGAGCCGATCTCGGCCTCAAGGACGACGCGAAACGCGAGGGTCGAGGTCCCATTCGTCGCCTGCAATCCGCGCATCGAGACGTCGATTATCCCCTCCTCCTTCGGCGGAAGGTCCAGGAACATCGGAATCGACTTTGCGCTCCATGTCACCACGTCGCCGGAGCGCGTCCCGCTCGCGTTGTCGTCATAGGTCTTCCAGTCCACGAACGCCATGCCTGCCGTCGAGGACGCGATAGGCTCGAACCGCAGGCGCAGCTTCACGTCTTTAAGGTCTTCGGACGCCGTGTTCTCGTACCCGATACCGAAACGGAGCGCTCCCCCGTATTGGATGGTCGTATCCCCATCCGTGCCGTTCACCACGAGCTTCAAGGAAAGATCGCCCGTCAGCACCGTGACCGTCGCCTCGGCGCGCTGATTCGGCAGGAACGACCCGTCGGCGGAGGGGCGTCCTGCTTCGGCGATGAACATCGCGTCACCCGAGATGCCTGAGGAGAACGTACCGGCAATCATCACGGTCGTGCTCGCAGCCGCCTCGAGCTTCCCAAGCGGAATCAGGACCTCACGCCCGTCCATGGCATCGGATTCCGAAGCCACGCGCTGGAACCCTTCCGGCAGGGTGAAACGCGCCTCCAGTCCTTCGATGGGTTCATCTCCCTCGTTCGTGACGATATATGCAACGGCCACTTCATCGCCCGGCATGACCTTTACGGGGACGGACAAGGTACCGCTCAACACACTCTCATCGTAGGTGAGCGCCTTGGTCGCAAGCGCCTCAAAATCGCTGTTGAACGTCGCGGGACGATAGGACCCGACCACTTGGATGGCGCTCTGTGTCCCGAGCGCGCCTGTGAAGACGCCGCGAATCTTGATCGTGCCGCTTCCGTCCACGGGCAGGGAACCAATGCGCCAGTTCATGCTCCTTTCTTCGTTCGGTGGCGGCTCAAGCCCCGTAACCACGAAATCCGAAGGGAACGTCACGCGCAACTCCGCCGTAGCGAGCGGATCTGATGTTCGATTCCGGTAATTGATGAAATATGTCGTCTCTTGACCGATCACGACATGCTCGGACCCTTCGATGGCGATGGCGAGCCCTTGGCCGGAGAATCCGCGGAACGGCTTGAAGAACGAAAAACCTGCCCAGGCCGCTACGATGAGCACGGCGGCGAAGGCTGCGCCGGCCGTGAGCGCATATACCCACCATCGCGACCGGACCGGCTCGAACTTCGTGAGGTCGGGCATGCCTCCCCCCTCGTCCCGATAGATGGCCTCTAGGCTCCGCTCGACATCCGCCTCATGTTCGACCGCCGTCAGGATCTTCGGGGCATCAGGAAGCTGCGGCGTCGCTTCCGCTGGCGGCGCCCGTTCCACCGATGTCTCGGGAGTCGACGATGCGACGTCCTCAACGGACGTCGGTCGCTCAGTCTGTCTCTTCCTGCTCATGGCGTTCGTTCTGCGGATCCCCGCTGGTGATGAGCGCCGCGACGACGCGATCGCGATCCCACATCTCCATGGTCGTCAACGACCGTTCGTCCTCTTCGGTTACCCCTCGGGACCACACGACGGTCCACGGCTCGGCCAACCGCACCGTCGAGACGATACGGCGCGACGTCTTGCCGGACTGGCTCGTAAGCAGGAGGGAATAGGCTGCACGCGGCGTATCGCCCTCCGATTCGGGAGACGCGTCGAGCTTGGAACGGATGTCCGTTACCGTAAACGGAAGACGATAGCGGAGCGAGACGGTCTGGCTCGCGCCGGGGTCGAGCTGCAGCCAGCCCCCGAACACAGTCCGATCCCCTTCGACCGACACGTCCGCGCCGCCCGGTCCCTTCCGCAAGGTCCGCTCCACGGCCGCGACGTCCGCATCCGGGATGTAGTCGTCATCCGGCACCTTGAAGAGGTTCGATGGGGGCGCCTCGAAGCCTGATGCCTCGAGAAGTTCACTGCCGAGCGGGACGTAGAATCGTACGTATGTCACGTTTCGCACGCCACGGAACAGCTCGCCTTTCGAGCCCGTATGCGTCCGTACGAGCGTCACGCGGTCCTCGATGCTTCCATCCCGCATCAGGTCCGCGAGATGGTCCACACGCTCCGTCACGACGCCATCGGTCTTCTGTCCAGCGATGTTCGCCTCGATGATAGCCAGACTATCGCCGTCCGTGGCCTTCATCTGTCCGTTCCATCCGTATCGTTCCGCGAGCGCTTCTTCCTCCGGGTCGGACAATGCGACCTGGATATCCTTCGTGGTCAGGCTCTCGGACACGAGCATCGCCACCTGCATCCATTCCTCCCGCCCGAAGGCCTTGGTCCGTTCACGGAGCGCGTCCGCGAGGTCGCTGATGAACTGTTTCGGGGTATTCGCCTCCTTGTCGTATTCGAGCTCGACCGCCTTCTGCGTCTCGATGAGAAAATTGGACCGCGTCACGGTCTTGCCGTATGCGGGCATCTCGATAGGTCCGGTCACGTCGAGCAACTTCTCCATGAACGACGCGTTCACCGCGATGACGCCATCAAGCGTCGGTTGTCCCGACCTGCTCCAGAACCAACGGATCTTCTCGGCGCAGGACGGAAAATCGGGCGACCAATTCGCGTCCTGGAACTGCCAGTGCGCGTTGATGAGATGCAACGGCTCCGGAGAAATGACGTGGCTGAGGAGTTGCCCCTTGAGATCGTACGTCCCGCCCGGAGGCACGCGAAGACGCGTGATCTTCCCGCGGTCGAGCGTAAGTTCGGCGACCGACCCCATGAACCCGCCGGACGGGCGGAGCTCAGTCTGGTTCTGGAAGACGAGCAGGTACGTGCGCATCCCTTCCTTGCCCGAAAGCATGGAAAGGAAATCCGCCAGACCCGCGAATTCCCGCACCGATGCCGTCGCGCCATCGAGACGGCCGGCAAGGGCCGTGAACTGCTCACGCTTATCCGCCGGAAGCACGTCCACGTCGACATCCGCGGCAGCGGCGCTTGCGTCCGCGAGGAGCGGAAGCACGCCGCGGGCATAGGCCGCGAGCACATCGAGCCGCTCATCGATTCGTCGCGACGGATCGTGGAAGACCTTGTCGAATGCAAGCGCGAGGATCCGCGCCGCCTCGCTCGACTTGTCGCCGACTTCCAACAGCGCACGTGCCGTGCGATACCTGTCGGGGACGACCGATGCGAGTCCGATGGCAATCGCATGGGAATCACCTAACAAGGCGTCAGCTTCGCGGAATCGCGACGATGCGCGCTTGAGCGATTCGATAGTCGATGATAGGTCGCCGGCGTCCTTCGCGGACGTCAGGTCCTGCAGGGCAAGATTCCCCGCGCCTTCAGCGGCACTCTGTGTCGTACTCATGCTCCGCACCAAGACGACTGCATTGGCGGGCAAAGTCACGACGAGCAGGAGAGCGATGAACCCGACCATGCCGCGCACGAGGGAAAAACGCCGGATATCGATGACATGCAACGTATCCTGTACCTCATCGGCCACATGGCGCTCGACCCGCTCGACACGCTGGAACAATCCGACGAGGTCGCCGACGGATGAGCGGACGAACGACCTGAGCCGGCCGAGCCGTCCATAGGCCATCCGATACGACATACGGAAATCGCCATGGGTGAATTGACGTCTGAGATCATGGGGATCGATTCCTTCGAGACGCAGGTCCTGCGTCAATGTGCCGTAGACGCCCGAATCCTGAACACCGAACGGGGGGACGTGCCCGGAGACGAACGCCTCGTGCGGGGAGACGCGCGCATCATCCGGCATCGAGCGTCGTGCGGAAAACGACCCGCGCAGGGACAGGACGTACGCGCTCCGTTCATGTTCGACCGTCGCGATGGTCACCGTCCGTTCCACATGTCCCTCGACGCTCGCGACCGCGCAATTCACGGACGCACGATCCAATTCCGCGACTTCATCGACACCCATGATCGGCTGCGCATCAAAAAAGACGGACGGCGTTGCCGGCGTCGGCGGCCGATGCTTCTTGAGACGACGCGCCCTGCGTCGGATGCCGTCGGACGACAGCATGGTCACGCCATCCTGCTCCAAAACCCCCGCGAGCAACGCTTCGAGGTCATTCGAAGATGTGACGGACGGTGGCGTCATGGATGAAGGGAGGCGTACGCCTCAAGAGTCCGTTCAGCCGCACGCGCCCAGTCGTGTCGACGGCGCAATTCCGGCAAGGCGGCCGCCGCTTTCCGGCGCGCGGCCTCGGGATCCTGAAGCACGGTCTCTATGGCGCGAAGTATACCATCCTTGGAGCCTGACGGGAAAAAGAAGACACCGTCGTCGCCGAGGACTTCCGGCAGCGCGGCCGCGTCCGAAGAGACGACCGGACATCCGGCCTGAATCGCCTCAAGCGGTGGTAGTCCGAACCCCTCGAATCGCGACGGGAACACGAGAGCGATCGCCTCCCGGTACAGCTTCAGGAGCTCCTCGTCTCCGACATACCCGAAGAATTCCACGCGTGGCAAGTTCGCCTGACGTACGACGTCCTTCATCCGCCGCATGAACACGTCTTCGGAGCCTGCGATCTTGAGATGCAGGTCCGGATGCTCCAGCGCGAGCTGGGACCAGGTATCGATGAGAAGGTCAAGCCCTTTGTGCGGATAGGCGGAGCCGACGTACAGGAGATAGTCCGCGCGTGGCGGCATCTTCGATGGGTTCGGCGGGAACATGTTCCGACGCCCCATACCCTCACCGGTCACGACGACCTTGTCCGCAGCCTTCGGGTACAAGGACGAAAGGTCATCGGCCGTGAACCGCGTCGGGACGAGGATTTTTCTGGCATGATGGATCGCGGCGGCGAGCGCCCTGCGATACCCGAAGCGCTTCATCGAGGCGACGACGGGATGACGCGTCGAAATGCGGGCGCTCATGGGCTCGTGACGCAGCAGGAGATCATGGATGGTAATGACGAGCGGTCCGGCGTACAGGATGGGAACGTTCCAATGCGGCACGTGGATGACATCCGCCTTCAACGACGCGAGCACGAACGGCATCCGCATCTGTTCCGCAATGCCGTACCACGGCACGTTCGCGACGACCGTCTCGACGGACGGATGCGCCGAGAACGGATGGATGGGACGGCGCGTGACGAGCACGTACTGATGCTCCGGCGCGAACGCCAACATGGCGCGCACGAGCTCCTCGACATAGCGGCCGATGCCTCTCGTCGCCTTGGGGGTCATCATCCGTGCATCGATGCCAATTCTCATACGTTCCTCATAGAAGATGTAACACGCCGCACCACGCTTGGGAAGCAGAAAGATGTCCGATTCCGACCTCAAAGCCGATATGAAAAACAGACGCCTCCAGACGTCCGTGTTTTCATGGTGCCGAGGGCCAGGATCGAACTGGCGACGCAAGGATTTTCAGTCCTTCGCTCTACCACTGAGCTACCTCGGCGTTCTCTTCTTCTTTCTCTTCGATATCGACAAGTTCTTATCCATCCACTCCTCACGTCCCATGATTTTGGCGTCCAGCGGTCCCAGCACGGCGAGGAGGACGAGGACGATGATCGTCGAGATCAACGCGCCTTCGTAGAACCCGAATCCGGTCAAGATGCCGATTCCCGCGCAGACCCACATGGTCGCGGCGGTCGTGAGTCCGCGGATGGAACCCGACGCCTGGATGATGGCGCCGGCGCCGATGAACCCGATGCCTTGGACGACCACGGACGCGACACGGCTCGGATCCGTCGTCTCTGGCCACATGGCGGCGATCGACAATCCGGCAAGCGTCATGATGGCGGCACCGAGGCCGATGAGGGCGTTGGTCCTGATGCCGGCCGGTTTTTGATGTAGCTCGCGTTCCATGCCGATAAGGCCGGAAAGCGTGGCGGCAGCGATCAGACGCAACGTCAACTCTTGGAGGGTGAGGTCCATACGACAAGCGAAGAAAGGATAGCGCGGGACGCGGTCCATGGCAAGGGTTTTAAAACGAAAAGACCCCATTTGGGGCCATCTCGTATGGAGCGGGTAGCGGGAATCGAACCCGCCTCTCAACCTTGGAAGGGTCGCATAATAGCCACTATACGATACCCGCGTGTTTTGTGGCCGCATCATACGCAACGTCCGAAGTTTATGCAATCGTCCTGAATCTCGACAGACGGATGAATTTCGGATAGGATTGAGCCGCTTCGGGCTGTAGCGCAGTTGGTAGCGCACCTGCTTTGGGAGCAGGGGGTCGTGGGTTCGAGTCCCGCCAGCCCGACCATACGAAAACCCCCTTGTCGGGGGTTCTTCGTTATGGTGCGCGTGCCTGGACTCGAACCAGGGACCTTCACATTATCAGTGTGACGCTCTAACCACCTGAGCTACACGCGCCTGTCTCTGAAAGCGACGCTATCGTATACGAAAGCCGTCGCGATGGCAAGGACCGCCCATCACCCGAAAATCTCCTGCCGGAACGACGATGCCGGGTCGACGCCGAGCTCCTCGGCGACGGTCTTGACCCCATCCACCAGGTCCTTGGGTCCGCATGCATAGAAGCGACAGGCCGCCGGATCGGACACATGTCGTTTCACCATCTCCGCATCGACATGCCCGGTCTCGCCGTCCCATCCCTCGAGCGCCTCGCGCGTGACGACGGGGACGAACCGGAACGACGGATGCTCGGACGCGAGCGACCGCAGCTCCTTCTCGAACGCCATGTCCTCACGTCCCCGGCATGAATAGAAGAGCGTCGTCTCGCGCGGGAACGCGCGGTCCGCGAGCTCAAGGACCATGCTCCGCAATGGCGTGATGCCGATACCTCCGCCGACGAAAACGACCGGCGCGTCAAACACGTCGAGCGTGAACTTCCCGAACGGACCCTGCGCGCCCAACACGTCGCCGACCTTCGACCCGACGATGCGGCGCGACGTCTCGCCCGCCTCCTTCACCGCGACCTCGAAGGACGTCGCGGACGCGGACGGTGCGGACGCGACGGAATACGACCGCCTGATCGTCGTCTCCTCCGGCGTGTTCACGCGAAGCATCACGAACTGCCCGGCAAGGAACGGGAACATCGGCACGCCGTCGGCCGGCTCCAACGTCAACATAGCCGTCCCGTGGGCGACCGTTTCGTTCCGCGTGACGCGGAAGGGTCGGATGGAAGATGAAGTGGTCATGACAGGGGTATTGTTCGACATCAGAGAATAATTCGTCGTTGCGAACCCCGTCCGACGGGGTGAAGCAATCTTACCTTGATTCTTCGTGCTTACAAATCCGACGAC
>JAHJRN010000013.1 GCA_018830865.1 Patescibacteria group bacterium
CCATCGACGTCCGCGACCCGACGTCCTCGCCCGGTTGCGCCCTGCTCTTCATGAGCGCGGAGCACCCGGCCCGGATCAAGGCTACGGACTACGAGAAGCACTTCGGTTTCTGGCTCCCGGGCCTGAAGTGCACGGCTTCCGGCGAGGAGCAGTGGCGGAACGTTCCCTACGTGCGCTTCTACTATGACGATCGTCAGGTGAAGCTCAGTTCGAGCTGGTACGGCAATTCGAGCGCCGACCTCGCCGCGCCGTCCTTCCGGGAGTAGGGCCCTTGGTCTTTGGTCACTTGGCGCTCGGGGAATCTTGGTCTTCTGACCCTGGTTCCCCGGGCGCCTCTGGCCGGTATCTACAACGCAACGCCTCGCAAAGGGGATCGCGTCTCGTAGATGCCGGCTTTTTCCTTGACAGAGTGGCCATTTTGTGCTATATTTGCTTGTCGAACATTGAAAAGAACAGATCCTTCGACAGGCTCAGGACAGGGCTTGAAAACGGCGTATTGCGGCCAAGAAATTGGCCTTAGCATGCCGTTTTCAATCAACGATAACTCTCATACCCGGGGAATAATCTCCGGCCTGAGACAGTCGGCGGCAAAATAGGAGTAACGCCACCATGGCCAGCTCTATCACCAAGGCTCCGCACAACAAGGTTTCTTCGACGCTCCGCAGTATCGAAGAAGCTGGAGGAACGACCAAGCACCTCGACTGGATCCGTTCCAGCGGCAACGCGGCCCTCCTCATCCAATTCATCGACGAGCAGAGCGGTCTCTCTGAGAAGAACCCCTACGAGATGACCGTCGAGGATCAGCTCGCCGCTCTCCGTCGTGCGAACGACGAGGAGAAGTGGGGAATCAATGAAGATGATTTCGTCCGTCTAGCCGAGACCGCTCCC
This sequence comes from Patescibacteria group bacterium, assembly GCA_018830865.1. Classification (GTDB taxonomy): domain Bacteria; phylum Patescibacteriota; class Patescibacteriia; order 2-12-FULL-60-25; family 2-12-FULL-60-25; genus JAHJRN01. The sequence continues at coordinate 889 of JAHJRN010000013.1, forward strand.
GCGTGGCCTAGGGGCAAGCACGCCTACCGTTCGTTCCGCATCCGTTTCGGTGAAGAGGACGAGGGTGTTGCAAAGACCTTTGAGGCACACGTCGCCCGCATCAAGAGCATCTTCACTGAGAAGGGCTTCTGGCGCTGGGAGCACCTCCACTCGGGTGTGGAGCGTCTGCGGCTCCTGAACGGCAATCACACCCACAAGCCCGTTATCGAGTGGGTGGTGGCCGATCTGGACACGCACCGCAAGCGTGACAGCATCACGGCGGTGCGCGGCTCGAAGTCGCTCGCCGACGAGCTGCTCGTCATCGCGTGGATGTTCCCGGACAGGATCCGTGCCATCGACTACGACAAGCTCCCCGGACTCTTTGCCGCTGGCTACGAGTCCAGCGTCCCCGAGGACGGCGGCGAGGTGTGGCGGAGCGTCGTGTTCGTGAACTTCAACTGTGGCTGCCGTCGAGTGTACGTGATCGCTCGCGACCGTAGCAGCGACGACTCGGACTTCTCGGTGCCTGTCCTTCGGGAGTCCCCGGCACTCGGCACTTGAGCACTTGGGATTCGGGGGAGCCTTGGTTTCGACCTTGGTTCCCTCGGGTTCCCTCGGCCGTGTCTACAGCACAAGTCCACAAAAGACTCGTGTCTCGTAGATACGGCTCTTTTGTTTGCGAAAAATCTGCTACAATTCAATACGGAAAGTAGGCTCATGAATCGGCGTTTACGGATGCCGGTCGCCGAAATCTCTCATGACTCGCAAATGCCGCCAGAGTCTCGGGTCTCTACGGAGTTCGAGAGCGTGCGGCGCGGATGATGGGTACTCCGCGTTTTTTCTTGGGACAGACGTGCCGTAATAGGCAGAAATCGTGTCCCGCATAAAATTCAGGACATAGGTGCGCCCGTGTCCGGTGTCATGGAAGGAGAAAACGTAATCCGGCTCGTCCCCGAGAACGACGACGAGGTGTGGCAGAACGTCGTGATCGTGAACTTCAACTGTGACAACCGTCAAGTGAACGTGAACGCTAATGACCGTAGCAACGACAACTCGGACTACTCGGTGCCTGTCCTTCCGGGACTCCCCATCACGATCCCACCTCTCGCGGGTGGGATTGCTTTTGTACGAGCGAATTCATCCACCCACCGAGCATCCGTCCGACTGTATGCAGTCGTGATTCCATCTGCAGATACGTGGAATTGGATATGCATCGGCAATCCTTGGACAGACGGACGAGCAGTTTCAACGCGTCGAGTTTCACACTGGCTTTTTGCAGAACGGCGATTTTTTCGTTGGGATTCGAGATATACGCTCCCGCCATGGTCAGTTCGAGAGTCTCAAGCACGTACTGGGAGCACGTGGCACCGAGGACATGGCGTTGAGTTTTTGGAAATTTCTCCAGCACTCCGTTCCAATATGCATACGCATCATAAAGCGCATGGACGATGGGGACATCGGCGGGATCATGCGACCGCGACGTCGGTGGGTTGGATCCGTGCGGGGGGGGGGTAGCATAGATGGATGGGAGACCTGTTCGAGCGCATCTGTTTGCCCGCGAACCTCTTTGCCGCATGGGAGAAATTCCGCAGGGGAAAGCGGTCGAAGCCGGACGTCATGCTGTTCGAGTACCGGCTTGAGGATAACATATTCGCCTTGTGCGAGGAGTTGTCTGGAGGACGGTACCGCCATGGACCGTACGTCCCGTTCACGATATCGGATCCGAAGCGGCGGAGCATCCACAAGGCGACGGTGAAGGACAGGGTCGTCCATCAGGCAATCGCGAACGTCGTCGAGCCGATCTTTGAACGGAGATTCATCCATGACAGCTACTCCTGCCGCGTCGGGAAAGGGACGCATGCGGCAGTGAAACGTCTGCGGACGTTCCTGCGACAGGCGAGCATGAACGACACGCGTACGGTCTATACCTTGAAATGCGACGTCAGGAGATTCTTCGCGTCGGTCGATCACGGCATCCTGCTGTCGCTTCTCGCGAAACGTATCGAGGACGATCGAGTCATGCTTCTGCTCCGGGATATCGTCGGCAGTTTCTCGACGGCACCAGGACTCGGTATCCCGCTCGGGAACCTCACAAGTCAACTGTTCGCGAATATCTATCTCCACGAGTTGGATCGGTACGTGAAGCACGACCTGCGTGAGGAATACTATCTACGCTATTGTGACGACTTCGTGACCCTGGGGTCGCATCGTCGGCATCTGGAAGATATCGCCCCGCGGATCGACGGCTTCCTAAGGGATCGCCTGCGCATCCGCTTGCATCCGGGCAAGGTGTCTATCCGAAGCTGGCGGCAAGGCGTGGATTTCCTCGGTTATGTGCTCATGCCGCACTGCACGGTCTTGCGGACGAAGACGGCACGGAGGATGCTGAAACGGGCCTGTTCGGAAAATGTAGCTTCATACCTTGGACTCTGTGGTCATGCGGATGCGCATCATCTGGAACATACGATACGGAATACGGTATGGATTCGCACATCTTCGATATCGAGGTACCCTGTTCCCGTATGAAAGAGCGCATTCCGCCCCCGCGCCCGTCCGAAGACGACTTCGTCTTCGTCCAAGACCTCGAATTCGAGGATTGGGGGGAGCGGTGGGACGATGAGACGATCGGGCGCTGTCAGGCTTGGCTGAAGAGAATTCGATGGAATAACGGTTTGGACCCGGATGATCCGGATCCCCGTATCCTTGCGGCGTACGATGCCATGTACGACGAAGATGTCGAGCGTACGGCGACGAAGCGAGGACTGTTGCCCAAGGACCTTCCGGATTACCGGGATGCGCAACGGCACCTGATGCAGAGGCTTGCTATCGGGGTGCTGCAGGGGAATCGGCGACTCATCGACATTTCCACGCCTCCGAGGGTATTCGGCAAGGCTCTGCAGCGGCTGACGAGGCATCTCGCATAACGGTCGAAGCGACGGGGTTATCCCGTCGCTTTTGTTTTTCCGCGGATGTGGTAGCGGTGGAGTATGGGCATCGGATTCCCGCGGACGGTCGGGGCGGTTTCGGGATGGATGATGAGCGCGTTCGTCATCGCCTGCGGCCTGCATTCGTTTTGGCGCTTCATGCGGTTCCCGCCATGGGCGTGGATCGCGACGTTCGGGACGCTTGTCGTCGCGGTGGCCGTCGCATCGACCTGTCGGGTGACGGCGTCGTCGCCCATGCGGGAAAGGCGCATCACCATGCGCCCCTACGGGAATCGGACGCATATTCCGGCGGCGTTGTCGGTCGCGCTCATCCTCCTGTCGTTCGTCCTTGGGTGGTGGCGCGTGGAGGCGTTCCCGTCCCCGTCGTTCCGGCGCATCGGGAATCACGAGATCGTGGTCAAGGCGAGGGATGACGCATCGGTCCTCGCGCGATGGCGTTCGTTCGTGACGGCGCGCATCGCCTCGGCCATGCCGCACGACGAGGCGACGCTCATCTCCGGCATCCTGTACGGCGATCAGGACCTGTCGAAAGAGCAGCGCGACGCGTTCGTCGCGTCCGGCCTCATGCATATCGTCGCTGTTTCCGGTTCGAACGTGACCATCGTGGTGCAGGTCATCTCGTTTTGCCTGCTCGGCGTCGGTCTGCGTCGACGTCATGCGTTCCTCGTGACGTCGGTCGCGCTGGTCCTGTTCGTCGGGTTCGTCGGGGGTGCCCCGTCCGTGATGCGGGCGGCGTTCATGGGGTGGCTCCTGCTCGTCGGACGCGAGGTCGGTCGCATCGTATCGCCCTTCCGTCTCCTGCTCGTGGCCGCGACGATCCTTCTGCTCCTCGATCCGTGGCAGCTCCTCTTCAGCGCGAGCTTCGCGCTGTCCTTCCTCGCGATGTGGGGCATTCTCGCGTGGCCACCGGTCTTCGAGCGCGCCCTTTCGTCCTTGCCGACATGGTTCGGCATCCGGCAGACCATGGCCATGACCCTCGGTGCGACCATCATGACCGCGCCGTATCTCGCGTGGTCGTTCGGGCGTCTCACGCTCCTCGGTCTCCTTTCGAATCTTCTCGCACTTCCGCTTATCCCGTTTGCGATGGGGACCGGTGCCGTCGCCGCCATGTGGGGTCCGTGGCCCGGTGCCATGTTCGTGAGTGCGCCCGCCACCGGCATCGCGCAGGCCATCCAATCCGTCGCCGATATCGCCACGTACGTCCCGTGGCTCGACCTTCGCGTGGAGGGCATGGATTTGTCCACATGTCTCGCGACCTACGCGCTTCTCGTCTTTCTTTGTCGTCAGTGGAGCGGAAAAACGGACTTATCAACACACGGTCGTGCCGAAACATGATTTCTGCGCGTCCGCATGACGGTTTGTCTGACGCGTCTGACATCCATATCGGTATCCGTCTCACGCGTGCGACGGAGCCGTCTCGCGATGCCGTCGCGGACGATGTCAATGACGCATGACAGGTTTTTTTGACGTGCATCGTGGAACGCTCATACTGGAAGTGTGGGAAAGACAACCCGCACCTCGACAGACGAAGGAGGCGGAACGGGATTCGCGGCGATGAACGCCGTCGAGGATCATGATGGTCATGCGTCTGGGCGCGGACAGGGAGAGAAGCGGCCCTGTCAGGTGCCCCGATCAGGTCTGGCGACTCGATCGGAGATGGACGCCATGAGGAAGATGACGATCGTGACCCCCGCATGGCGACGCCCATGCCGCACATGCCGCGCGTCGCGCCAGCGCCGTCGCGAAGGGCGGGGAACCGAGGGAAAGAGGGTATATCGCCCGCATGTATTCCTCTCGGAAAACCGTCGACGCGTCGTCCAAGTCCCGTACCGGTAGGTATCCGACGATGCATCACGTCCCGTTCGCCTCCTTCCTGCCGCATGTCCGTTTGAAGGCCGCGTCCGTCCTCGCCGCGATGCATACCGGCAAGGACGGGACGGCGTTCCGCACGGTGCGGCACGGTGGTCCCCTCGGTCGACGCCGAGCGTACGTTGGACAACGGAAGAGATATGCCATGAACGGGAGATCTTTCATGTATCGCCTGGCGTTTGCCGCCGGCATCCTCATCACCTCGATGCTTTCGGCCTGCGAGGACGAAGCGGAGGACGCGCCTGCCACGGCCGCGCAGGACCAGTTCCTTGAGCCGGTCACGTGCGCCGTGGACGCCGCACGATATCCGACGGTCCCGAGCGACCTCGACGATATCTATGTCGGACGGTCGTTCTATGCGGACGGCAACCACCTCGGCCACGACATCGCCTATGACGAAGGGACGGCCATCCATCCGATCGCCTGCGGCACGGTCCGCGTCTATCGTCCCGCGACGGGATACGGGCGCCTCGCGGTCGTAATCGAACACCGTCTCGCGTCGCCTGCGTCGTTCGTGAACGGCAGGGGCGAGATTGTCACGATTTCTTCGTTCCTGACGATTTACGGACATCTTCGTTCGACGTCGGATCGCAACGGGACGATAGGATCCCTCGATATCCGCGACGGCGATACGGTGAATCCGGACGACGTCATCGGCTATGTCGACGACGACAGCCACAACGGCGACGGCGCGGAGCATCTCCATTTCGGCGTCCGACTGCAGGGCGCGAAGGAGGCGAAAGCCGTCGATACGAGCTGGTTCCGCGGGTATGACGGGTCGCCGAGCCAACGAAAGTGGTTTGCGGATCCCGTGGGGTTTATGGCGACGCTCACCTCGAGCGCCGTCCCGACGCGATGGCACCCGGGAGGGACCGTCGTCGTCGGCGAGGATGGGATGCCGTGGATGGTCGATACGGACGCGGTCCGTCATCGTATCCCGGCGAACGTCTTCGCGCAGGAACTCCTGCACGAATGTGCCATCGACGTCTTCGACGCGGAACTCGCATGCCTGGAACCGGGGGAACCATTCGTCTCCCCGCGGGCTGACAGCAGGGTCATGAAATTTGACGACGCGTCGACGGTCTACGAGTACGCCGACTACGGCGACGGGGGATGGCGTAGGGCATTCATCACCTACGACGCGTTCCGTTCCTGGGGATGGACGGATGCGGACATCGCGATATGGCCATCGGTCCAGCGTGACACGTTCGTCTCCGGGACGGACGACTGGGGATTCCGTTTCATGCGCGACGGTTCGCTCGTGAAGTCCGACGCCTCGAATGAGGTCAGCGTGGTCTCCGATGGGCGACGGTTGCCCATCTTCGATTGGTCGACGTTCCTTGCCCTCGGATATCGGGAAGAACGCATCGTCGTCATCCCGGATGACGTCATCGAACTGGTCGCCGGACCGCGCGGTCCGCTCATCACGTCGGACCTTATCCAGGTCTGCATGCATCCGTCGTCCTGCATCGACGACTGTCCACCCTCCACGCCGGGGGGCGGGGGCGTCGGCGGGGGTGACGGAGGCAGCGGAGGCGGTGAGCCCGTCCCGGACGGCGGCTTTGGAGGACAATCTGGACAGGGTGGCAGCGAACCTGTCGTCGATCCGGTCCCGGACGTGCCGCTCGGCAAGGTACGTTTCCGATATGACGGTCCCGTCGTGCCTGGGCTGAATCAGCTTCAAGGCATGTGGGATCCGCCGGGCCCTTCCTTCTATGGTTGGACCCCATCGACATTCGCCCTCTGCCCCGACCTGGTGGCGGGCGATGGTCTCCTCGAATGCCTGCTCGATATGCCGAGCGGCACGGTCAACGTCCTGTTCACGGTCCATCTGGCGGATGGGCGGTGGTGGGGTGACATGTCCTACGACACGACAGGCGGACAGGGCTCCACCATCGGTACGGTCACGCTGACCGGACCGAGCGGTGATATCCCATACGTACTCGTCTCGAACGGCACCGGATTTCTTTACATGAACGGACTCGTGTCTGTCGTTCCATGAGGTCACGGCGCCTGTTCATATGGCGCCTCGCTTGGGGCGCCTTTTCATTAAAGGTTATCCCCATTCGGCCTCTTGCATGGTAACGTTCCGTTTGAGAGGATATAGAACGAAAATAGAACACTCGTTTATCTCACGATATATATATGGCGAAGAAGCACGACGAACAGGACGAACGCAGGCTCGCGGCGCAGGAAGCGATCGACCAGATCAAGGAGCGGTTCGGCGAGGGGTCCATCATGCGTCTCGGTGAGGCGAAGAAGATGGAGGTGGATGCCATCCCGACCGGATGTCTCTCCCTCGACCTCGCGCTTGGGGTCATGGGCGTGCCGCGCGGCCGCGTCATCGAGATTTACGGCCCGGAAGCGTCCGGCAAGACGACGCTGGCCCAGCATGTCGTCGCGGAGATTCAGAAGATGGGCGGTATCGCGGCGTTCGTGGACGCGGAGCACGCGCTGGATCCGGATTATGCGCGCAAGATCGGCGTGAACATCGACGAACTTCTCATCTCCCAGCCGGACAACGGCGAGCAGGCGCTCGACATCGTGGAGACGCTGGTACGGTCGAACGCGGTCGACGTCATCGTCGTGGATTCGGTCGCCGCGCTCACGCCCAAGGCCGAGCTCGAAGGCGAGATGGGGGATTCGCACATGGGGCTCCAGGCGCGGCTCATGAGCCAGGCGCTCCGCAAGCTCACCTCCATCATCTCGCGGTCCAAGGCGACGGTCATCTTCATCAACCAGATTCGGCAGAAGATCGGCGTGGTGTACGGCAACCCGGAGACGACCACCGGCGGCCTTGCCCTCAAGTTCTACACCTCGGTCCGCATCGAGGTCCGGCGCAGCGCGCAGATCAAGATGGGGGAGCGCATCATCGGCAACCGCGTGAAGGCGAAGATCGTGAAGAACAAGGTCGCGGCGCCGTTCCGCACGTGCGAGTTCGACATCATGTACAACGAGGGCATCTCCATCGCCGGCGACCTCATCGACGTGGGGACGGACCTCGGCATCCTGAAGAGGAGCGGGAACTCGTACAGCTATGGCGAGGTGAAGCTCGGCATGGGCCGTGAGAACGCGAAGAACAGCCTACGCGAACAGCCGGAGCTTCTCGTGGAAATCCGCGAGAAGGCCATCGACGCATGGCAGACGCGTGAGGACACGGCGAACGGCACGAAGCGACCTCCGACGGGGCCGGAAGACGAGGAGATTCCGCCGCCGGAGGAGGCATGATACGTCCCAGTAACGAAGATGCGTGACGAAATGCCGATAAACCGTTAGCATACGGGGTAGATTTCATGTCTCCACGTCGCCGTAAACCCTTCAAACTCGACCTGTCGCTCGACGCGGAGACGCGCAAGGGCGTCTTGACGGTCGTCGTGTTCGTCATCGCCGCTCTCTTGCTGCTAGCCATGTTCGACCTCGCGGGCCGCATCGGCATCTCGCTCGATCAGGCCGTCGCACATGTGTTCGGATGGGAGCGTATCGTGCTCCCATTCTTCCTTATCGCCATCGGATACCACACGCTGTCGCCCGGGCGCCTGCCCATGAAGGCGACGAACTATATCGGGTTCCTCCTTTTCTTTTTGTCGTTGAATCCGCTCGTGCACGTCGGCGCGTTCGCGGGCACGGTCGCCGCGCAGGAAGCGCTCGACACAGCCGGTGGGAAGATCGGCATGCTTGTCGCGGATCCACTCACCGGTCTCTTCGGCCTGTTCGGCGCCGGCATGCTCTTCGTCGCGCTGTTCGTCGTGTCGTTGCTCCTGATCTTCAATACATCCCTGCGTCGAGTCCTCTGGATCCTGGCGGCTTTCCTGAACGTCCTCAAACGTATCGGACTCGCGCTTGTCGTGCCGTTCCGTTGGATATCCAAACGTAGGTCTGAACGCCGTGAGCAGGCGCTACGCGACGGCATCATGATTCCCGACGTAGGTGGGGCGGGCGTTTCTACCTCACCCGTCGGAGTTCCGTTGGACGACGTCGTGGAATCCGACGAGGATGCTGAGGCGGAGGGGGTGTCTCCGCATATCTCCGACCGAACGTCGATGTCCAAGCCGAAGCCGCGCAAGCGCCGGCCTCGCATCGAGATTCCCCTTGAACTGCTTACGAAGCGTGACCAGCGTCCCACATCCGGCGACATCGATCATAACCGGTCCGTCATCCAGCGCACGCTCGAGAACTTCGGCATTCCCGTCGAGATGAGTGAGGTGTCGGTCGGTCCGACCGTCACGCAGTTCACCCTGAAGCCATCCGAAGGCGTAAAACTCGCCAAGATCACAGCACTCCACAACGACCTGGCACTCGCGCTTGCGGCGCATCCCATCCGTATAGAGGCGCCCATCCCCGGCAAGTCGCTCGTCGGCATCGAGGTCCCGAACCAGACTATCGCGACCGTCGGCCTGCGCGAGCTCCTCGAGTCGCGTGAATGGCGCGACCGCCGCACAAACCTCACGTTCTCGCTCGGCAAGGATGTCTCGGGAAAGCCGTGGGTCGCCGACATCGGACGCATGCCGCATCTCCTTGTTGCCGGCGCGACCGGCTCCGGCAAGTCTGTGTGCCTCAACACGCTCCTCATGTCACTCATCTTCTCGAACGGGCCGGACGATCTCAAGGTCATCCTCGTTGACCCGAAGCGTGTCGAGTTTCCCGTATACAACGGCGTGCCGCATCTCATCGTGCCGGTCATCACCGACGTGGAGAAGACCGTGAACGCGCTTAAGTGGGCGTTGCGCGAAATGGATCGCCGCTTCGACGTGCTATCAAAGTTCGGCGCACGCGACCTCACGAGCTACAACGCCCGCGCCGAGGAGAAAATTCCGAATCTCGTCATCGTCGTGGACGAGTTGGCGGACCTCATGATGACCGCGATGGCCGAGGTCGAAGGCGCCATCGTCCGACTCGCGCAGATGTCGCGCGCGGTCGGTATCCATCTTGTCCTTGCGACGCAACGGCCGTCCGTCGACGTGATCACAGGCCTTATCAAGGCGAACATTCCGGCACGCATCGCATTCGCGGTCGCGTCCGCCACGGATTCGCGGACAATCCTGGATCAAATGGGCGCGGAGAAGCTTCTCGGACGCGGTGACATGCTCTATTCGACGTCGGATCTCGCCATGCCCAAGCGCGTGCAGGGCGTGTTCATCTCGGATGACGAGGTCAAGCGCGTGGTCGAGTTCCTGAAGTCGCGCTACGAACCCGCGGACTACGACATCAGCGTGACCGATCGTCCGGCCGGAGGCGAGACGCGGTTCACGAACGGCATCCCGGTGGAGGACGACACGGATCCGATGCTTCCGGATGCGAAGGAAGAGATCCTGCGGGCAGGTAAGGCGTCCGCGTCCCTGCTCCAGCGACGGCTCAAAGTGGGATACGCGCGCGCGGCTCGAATCCTCGACCTGTTGGAGAGCGAGGGGTTTATCGGACCCGGCGACGGCGCGAAGCCCCGGGAGATCCTGAACGTACAATTCACGAGGCACCTGGATCAGGTGCCGCTCCCGACATCGGAATCGGCATCAGACATAGACGGTGACGGCGAGCGTGACGGCTTCTGACGCGATATGCCGTTCATGCAAGTCAATGTGGGCGGCGTCGGATTTGGCCCCGCTCTCCGGCAGCTGCGCGAACTGCGCGGCCTGTCGCGTGAAGAGCTTGCGGAATTGACGAAGATCCACCTGTCCGTCATCGCGGCGTTTGAGGAGGAGCGTCTTACGGACATCATCGATCCGACGCATGCCGAACGCCACGTGCGGGCGCTGCTCGTCCCACTCGAAGGGAGGCCAGCCTATTTTTTGCCGAAGTACCGTGAGCTGCTGGAACGGAAGGGTATCGATGCCACACACTCCATGACCGCGCCCCATGCCGTGCGCCGCCGCGACTTTTTCGTGACGTCGCAAGCGATCGCGCTCGTCGGATTTCTCGCGCTCGTCACGCTTGCGGCAGGATATCTCATTTGGCAGGCGCGCATCATCCAGGAACCTCCGCCGCTCACGGTGCTCACCCCCGTGGAGGGGGCACGCCTCGCGGACCCTCGCGTCGACGTCCTGGGCAAGACCGCGCCCGGCGCGCTCGTCTCCGTGAACGGCCAACCGGCCGTCGTCTCAGCGGACGGCGTGTTCACGCTTTCGTTCGATGTCCCTCGCGGCCTCACGACCCTCACCATCGTCGCGAAACGCCGGTACGGCTCGAGCGCGACGGACGCGCGAAGCGTGACCTACGATCATGTCCCGGCTCCCGCACGACCGGTCACGCCGATCGTCCCGACATCGACGTCCGCGACCGGGACGAAGTGATGTGAAAACAAAAGACCCCGCGTATCGGGGTCGTGCGCTCGGATCCGCAAAGCGTCGTCGCGTCGAGGAGGCCGTCGTCGCCCATGGGAGGAGAGAAATCCCATCCGGCGCGCGAACGCGGAGGACGGGGACCATGGAAAACGATGTCCAGAGGACGGTCGCCGCTTTGCGGATCCGAACGTACGCAGGGACACGGTACGAAGAAGCGGATGCCGTGTCAAGATGATTCCATACGCAAAACGCCGACCGGGAAAGCGCCGGTCGGCGTGTCTGTAGAAAAGGCGGCGTGTCATTCCGCCGTGAGGGCGTTCGTGCGCGTGACGGGCAGTATGTGCGCCTCGAGGAGCATCCTCTCGACGTGAGCCGGTTCGTCGTATCCTGGCATGATTCGAGCGAGCGTCTCGCATCGACGCAAGGCCTGTCGCCTGATGTCTCGCGTGGACAGGGCCCCCGAGAACCGCTTGGGGATATAGCCATGGACGGAGCGGTCACGGAGCGCGTCCCACCCGAGCTCTTCCGCGAAGCGAAGGGCGAACTTGTCGCCGTCATCGTCTCCCTTCGATGGGAGCATACCGATCTCCCAGAACGGGTCCTGATTCTCAAGGTGGACCTCGCGGATCAGGATGAAGAACATCGCGTCCCTGTGCGTCGTCGGCGTGACGAGATGTCCTCGCATGGCCGGGCGGGGCGGCGGGACGCAGATGACACGCACCTCGGCGTTCCGTCTCCGCGTGGACGGGCCCTTCGTTCGCTTCCATCGCTCTGCCGGAACGTGGATGACGTTCCCTTGAGACGTCACATCTTGTTTCTTCGCGGCTTTCACAATGTACTCCTCTCAAGATCCGTTCGTCGTCCCATGCCGACCCCTCGGTCGGTATGAGGCTCCGAATTGATCTGCGGAGACTGGACACATGGTCCAGCTCCGCAGAGAGGCAGGGAGTTTCGTCAGTCCGACGAGGGCTCTACCTCGGTGCTCGGAGGCGTCTGGTTCTTCCGACGCCTCGGCGACCGCTTCGGTTACGCCTTCGGGGCTGTCGCGTCGGGTTCCCCCGCCGCTTCGTCGTCCGAGGCCGGCTCCCCATCGGACGGAGGTTGTCCCTCCGCCTGTTGAGGCGCCGCTTCGTCGTCCGATTCGGTTCCCTCGTCGGAGTCCGTCGCGTCGGGTTCCCCCAGCGCTTCGTCGTCCGAGTCGGTCTCCGTTTCGGGTAAGGTCTGTCCCTCCGTCGCTTGAGGTTTGCTGCCGGCCGTTCCGGGTTCCTTACGAGGAGGTGCCGGAGCGTAGGGGTTGCGTCGCTCCCTGAAGGAACGCTTGGCCCGAGGCCGAGGCGGTTGCCAACGGCACGGCGGGTACATGTCCTCCAGGAGCAGCCTTGGAAAGATCCTGAAAATCCACTCATGCTTCGTCACGAGCACGTCATCTACGAGCTCCCGGGGGAACGCGATGATGAGCCCACGTTGGGCACCGGGCCGTTCGACGTAGCAGATCCATCTGCACGAATCGTCCGCCTCGGACATGGCCGTGGGGATGAGCCCGCGTGCCGCGCCGTCGGAGTACCGATCATGCAGGTGCCATACTGTCTTGGATGCGTCGAAGTGATACGCGACCCCGATGAGGTCGCGGACCGCGATCGACTTCGGACTGAAGCGTGACCGCGAGCCGTCCGAGAGCGGGCCGACCACGTAGATGTCGAACAAGCCCGCCTTGATCTCATCCAACACGTTCTCAGGCAGTCCCATCAGCTGATGGTTGCCCTTGTCCAAGGCGGTGCACGTCGCGAGCGCCTTGAGCGTGGCGGCCTGATCCGCTGGCGTCGGGTCCATCCCGTACGTCGCGGTGAATTCTTCGTCGAATCCTTCGGGGAGGACCGCCCGAGAGATGTAGTCGGCGATTTCCTCTTCGGACGGCGGCTTCATCATTTCGAGTGCCGCGTCGTCCGTGACCCTGTCCGTCTGACAGGTCCGAAGGACGAGGTCCGCCTCGAAGTCCTTGAGCTGCCAGCCCGAGGACTCATTCGAGAAGACGGTACTTCCATCCTCTCCGAGCGACTCCGCGACGCCCGCGAGGAGATCTGCACAGCCTTCGCCGTGCACGGCTTCCATCAGCTCCTGCGAAATCGTTCCGTGTCTGGGTGTCCCATCCAGACCGGTCGTCCAGATGGGCTTGTTGGTGATGACCATCTTCGCGAACGGTTTTGAGTCCTTCAGGCAAATCTCGAACGTGGCTTTGGGGTTGTTGCGTGGCATCCTATCCTCCGTCTCTGGCCCCTTTGCGGGACCGTGATGTTCGATCACAGCTCCGCAGAGACCATTCCCTGCGTATGGAGCGTTGTCGCCGTCCTGAAGGGATGCGCTTGCGCGCGGTCCAGGGCGACGGAAACTCGTTTGTCGAAGAGCATGCCGTCAAGCGGCGTCTCACTATCTATAGGGTCTCCCGTCAAAGATGGGAAGGGTTTCCTGGCCCGTCCCGCCACAGGCGGGATATTTTTTGGCCGTGGGTATGAACCCTTGGGATCGGGTGCCCCGCACCAGTCGCCATTCCTCGGGCGGCGGATGCGGGACAGGGGAGCGTGCCGAGCGGCAGCTCCCCTGAAGTCAGTGTTGCGAAAGGACGAGGCGACCTTCCGGATCGCGGGTCACGGGAAGGGTCTGCCTAGGGTGTCGCGGTGCAGGATCGCACCCCTCGACCCGTTCGTAGCAGAGCCGCATGATGTCACGACGCTCCGCCTCGAGGACCGCAATGTCTGCTTTGATGGGCCTGATTGGTTCCATCTCCGCATCCAGGAGTGCCTCGAGCCAGCGGATTTCCGCACGGAGAGCCTTCACGTTCCTTGTAATCGTTTCCGCCGAGATGGCGATGACGATTCCGTGGACGCGCTTGACCTGCGTCTTCGCCGTCCCGTGACGTTCGAGTTCCACGATGCGCTTTTTTGCGGTTCGGATCTCGTCACGAAGACGACTGGTTTCGTGTTGATGTGCCGCCTCCTCCGACTCCAGATGTCGCCGGAGGGGGAAGAGCAGCTCATCCGCGATGGCGAGGCAGGCATCCCGGCGCCTGATGGCCTCGTCGGTGCTGGCGACTGGTGGCGCCTGTGATGCCACGCTCGGCCGTCGTCTGGCGACGTACCGCCGTATGACCATCACGGTCGTGGCCTTTTGTTTTTTCATCGAACGTTCCCTTCTGTCTTGGAGGTCTTTGTTCCCCGGCATCGGGTCGCGTCCCATCAGGGACACGCCACCGGTGCTTGGGGCCCTCCGGTCGCCTCGACAGGATGTCGTGACGACCGGAGAGCGAGTCATAGGAGGCCTATTGGATCTGGTGGGGATCCTTCGGCGGAGGTCGGAGCGCGGCGCACGTCGTCGACAGGGGCGTGGACGTCGCTTCGATCTGGACGATGGGCGGCTGGAGTTGCTGGATGTTATGATGGATTCCCTCCAGATCCGTCTCATCCAGCCGCTGGTCTTCCTCGAGACGTCGGCGGATGAAGCGGGCTCCAGCAGCCTTCGCGTCCGCGATGAGGTGCGCACGTTCCTTGATGCGCTCCTCGAGGTCCTCTGCTTCGGTACGGAGTCGCCAGATGAACGTCTCGTCGCCGCACGTCGGTATGTCCTCGTCGTCTTCACGGAATCGCGAGGGGGGTTTCCCGCCACGGCCGTTCGGAAGATACGCTTCGACCTCGCATGGGACGTACTCCGCGAGCGGGAACTTCCGCTTGTCGAGCGGCAGCTCCCCCTTCGTCGTGGAGCGAGGAACCGGCTCCTCGTGCGGTTCACCGAAGATGTCGCGCTCGACGTGGAAACTCTCCATGCCGAGGATGGCGTCCTGCTGGCGCCACACGCCGTCGTGACGTACGACGCCGTGTGGGTCCGAGAACGTGTCCTCGTCGACTCCGAAGAAGATGTCGCCGTTCAGGCAGAACGGTTGTAGGTCCTCGTCCGTCGGTGCCACGTCTGTGCAGATGGGCGCCAGCGGATTGTCGTATTCATTTCTCATGTCAAACCCTTCTCGTCCCCATCGGGGACGTCTTGTGTCGCAGAACCCGATTCGCCTCGTTCAAGCCTCGTTGCTTGGGCGAGACAGCGTCGTCCGCACGTCCTTCGAGGAACGCGATGACGCCGCAAGCGATAGCGATGCCGCCAACGAACCAATCCTTGGCCGAACAGGCCATGAAGACCGAGCTGCAGATGACGGCAAGTGGAAGAAGTGACCAGAAGAACACACATGGCTTGAACACGTGCCCCCTCATTGTTATGTAATGTGCTTCCGCACGGAACGGTCTGGAGGTGAGGCCCGGAGGACCGGCAAGTGCCGGTTCCGGGCCGGAGCACACGCGTCACAGGAGTCAGGCCATGAGCCGGAGTCCCGTTCAAGCATGCTGTCGTCGACCGTTGGGCCGACGTCTCCCCTCCATACCGTTCCGCACGGACAGGAATCGCCCCCGGACACGCGGTCCGAGAACCAGAGAACATACCAGAAATCCGCAAGGCTGTCAATGGTTTCAGGACCCCTTCGAACGCAAAACCACCCCGAACAAACGGGGTGGCTCGCTATGGTTTTTGAATCGGCTTCGAAGTCCGATCTTGCGATCGGAAGCCGAAGGGATTCCTCGTTCCAGCAAGCGCTGGCGCTCTGTTCGGATTTTGGTTGATGAAAACCCCGTTTCGTCGCTGCCTGTAGCCTCGCATTTGCATTGAAGATAGAAATACCGCCTGTAATTGGGGATGTATTGCCCCATTTGCCCGTACTGTTCGGCTCGAAAGACGG